>JANNPR010000997.1:0-2189 GCA_031400345.1 Planctomycetota bacterium
TTTCCCGACAATGGATCGTTCGACATGGCTTGCGTATTCCCTTCAGAGCGGTAATCTCTGGAAACTTAAGACTCATCTTTTGTTCTGAAATGACTTTGTACCGCGCGATTGCTTGTTCTACGAGCGTCAAAGCCGAATGGAAGAGTGACCACGAACGAGAGCTCATTATGACATCCGAAAATATCGGTGAGACGAACCCGTCGATGACAACGACAGGCGCAAACCAACCCTCCCACGAACGCAAGTGGAAGCCGCTCGGATCGGTCCAACGGCGGGTCGTAGGCGTATTGGTCGAGAAAGCAAAGACCACGCCTGACCAGTACCCCCTTTCATTGAATTCACTGATCACAGGTTGTAATCAAAAATCGAATCGCGACCCACAAATGAACCTGAACGATGACCAAATCGAGCAAGCCATTCAGGAGCTAAGGGAGCTGGGTGTCGTCATCGAAGTACAAGGAGGCGGCCGAGTCCCCCGCTACCGCCACTTGATGTACGAGTGGTTAGGAGTCGATAAAACCGAGTTAGCCGTAATGGCAGAGTTGCTGCTCCGCGGAGCACAAACCAACGGCGAACTCCGCGGTCGTGCCGCGCGTATGGAACCCATACCGGATTTGAACGCTCTTAAGCCTGTGCTGCAATCACTCGTGACCAAAGGTTTGATTCTAGAGCTTACACCGGAAGGCCGCGGTCAGGTCATCTCACACGCTCTTTATCGGGATCGCGAATTGGTCGAACTTCGCACTCGTTTCAGCAGTGCGGGAAGTAGTGACCACCAGCGCGATACTGAAGCACCAGACGAGTCCTCTACTCAGAGTGGAGTGGTCCGTGGTGTTACAACGGATATGTTCGCCGAACTACGTTTGGAGGTGGCCGAGCTGCGAGCCGAAGTTGCTCGCTTGCGTTCCGCCGTTCAAGACGTAATCCCTAAACAAGAAGCTCGCGAGTAATCCCGGACCGCGAAATTGCGGCCAATCAGCACCAGCGAAAGCAATGGCACTAATCGATTTTACGATTCGATCGCCGGCCGATGCTCGAATGGAGGAGCTTTGTGGTCTACTTGCCCAATCGGCCAACGGAATGGATTCTGTTCACAATTGGCCCTCCGAGCATTTGGAAATGTGTGCCCGATATGGAGTCTTTGGATGGTTTCTCGATCAGAGGTTCGGCGGACAAGAATGGCCTGACGAAACCATTGCAGAAGGGTATTTTCGACTGGCTGAAGCCTGTTTGACAACGACGTTCATCATCACACAGCGGCAAGCGGCTTGTAGCCGGATTGCAGCTTCCGTCAACAAAACGCTCCAGACGCGTCTCTTGCCGGATCTATGTAAGGGGCGTCTTTTCACTACGGTTGGAATTTCGCACCTTTCCACAAGCCGGCGCCATTTGGCAAGACCAACACTAAGTGCCACGAAGATAACGAACGGATATCGGCTCGATGGTTACTCGCCGTGGGTAACCGGTGCCGCACATGCCGATGTGATCGTTATGGGGGCGGCACTAGATAAGGACAACCAAGTTCTATTGGCCGTTCCAACGGATATTGGTGGTTTGATGATCGAGCCGCCGGTGAATTTGACGGCACTTTCGGCGAGCCATACGACGATGGTTCGATTCCAGGGCGTCGAAGTCGACTCCGAGTGGTTAATTGCGGGTCCGATGGAAAACGTGATCAAGTTCGGAGGAAGTGGCACGGGCGGATTACAAACATCGGCCTTGGCTATCGGACTGTCCACTGCCGCGATTCGCTTTCTCCAAAATGAATCTGAGGCGCGGGGGGAGCTGCTCCGAGCCACAACCGCACTAGACCACGAATGCCAAATGCTACGAAACGACTTGTTGGCAATCACACGGGGTTCCCCAAAATGTTCGAATGAGGAGCTGCGGGCCAGATCCAATAGCCTTGCCGTACGATCCACTCAAGCCGCCTTGACGGCCGCCAAAGGTGCCGGATTCGTGGTCGGCCACCCTGTCGGACGTTGGTGCCGCGAAGCGTTGTTTTTCCTAGTTTGGAGCTGCCCTCAGCCAGTCGCCAACAGCAACCTGTGCGAACTGGCGGGACTAGACGCATAGTGGGCAGTCGGAACTGGGCAGTCGGCAGTGGGCAGTCGGCAGTCGGCAGTCGGCAGTCGGAACTGGGAAGTCGGCAGTCGGAACTGGGAAGTCGGCAGTCGGAACTGGGAAGT
>JANNPR010000528.1:0-8274 GCA_031400345.1 Planctomycetota bacterium
CGGTAATGGTCTTTCCGCATGATGCACAGGGACCGGTCAACCCTGAGTATTCATCGTCGATCAACGTGAAGAGCTGGCAATGCGGGCAATGGAATGGAACCGGCATGTTCTGAATCACACGAAAGGCCCAAGAAATGAAAACGAGCTACAATCGCCATTTTGAACCTCCGTCGTGCTTCGTGCAAGGAAGGAAGGGTATCTTTGAGTGGCGATGAGTGCGGAATGTGGTTTCGTCCCGCTAGTTTATATTTCGAACCGTGCACTCCAAACGCGAGACCGGGGTCTACAAACGCGAATGCGAGATCGTTCCCCATGGAAAACGATCTCGCATGATTACCGCAAGAGAAATACGTACCTCTCTTGTTTGCGCGATTCAGCGTTCCTATTAGCCGTTGCTGCTCGCTTGACCAGCAGTCGCGGGAACCGGCTCGGCGGGCAGTACTTCCATTGAACTCTCGAATTGTAACCGCCGAACTTTGCCTTCCTCGTCTCGAAAGGCGTCGACGACAATCGTGTTCTTGCCCTTGAACTCGCCTTTGAGCAGGTCTTCGGAGAGCGGATCCTCCACGAAGTTCTCGATCGCGCGACGCAACGGTCGAGCACCGAAATCTAGGTTCGAGCCCTTCTTGATCAGGAACTCTTTGGCCTCGTCGGTGAGCTTCAATATATATCCACGCTCGAAGAGTCTTTCGCGAACTTTGCCCAATTCCAAATCGATCACGTGCTTCAAGTCATCCTTGTTGAGGTGTCGGAAGATAATAATATCGTCTAAACGATTGAGGAACTCGGGACGGAAGACTTTCTCAATTTGATCCGTTACTCGATGCTTCATGCTTTCGTAGGAGGCATCGCCATCCGGCTTTTGGAATCCAAATGCGGCTTCATTCTTGATCGCGTCCGCACCCGCATTCGTGGTCATGATCACGATGGTGTTTCGAAAATCGACGTTCCGACCAAAGCTATCGGTGAGTCGGCCTTCTTCCATAACCTGCAGCAACATATTAAACACGTCAGGGTGGGCTTTTTCGATTTCATCAAGCAACACCACGGCGTAAGGACGTCGGCGGATCTTTTCGGTGAGCTGTCCGCCTTCTTCATATCCAACATAACCCGGCGGCGCACCAATCAATCGGCTAACGTTGTGCTTCTCCATGTATTCGCTCATGTCGATATGCACCAGAGCGTCGGCATCGCCAAACATGAATTCGGCTAGGGCTTTAGCCAATAGGGTCTTGCCGACACCGGTTGGTCCGGCAAAAACAAAGCATCCGGTAGGCCGTTTGGGGTCCTTTAAACCACTGCGACTGCGTCGGACTGCCTTGGATACCGCTTTGATGGCCTCTTCCTGGCTGATAACTCGCTTGTGGAGATCGGACTCCATATTCATCAGCCGCTTACTATCTTCAGTCGAGAGTCGAGTCAAAGGAATGCCGGTCATCTTGGAGACAACTTCGGCGATGACTTCCTCGTCCACGACGCCATCCGTAGTCTTGGATTTTTCACGCCACTCGCGGGTGATCTGATCCTTTTTCTTTTTCAGTTTGTCCGCCTGATCTCGGAGAGCAGCAGCCTTTTCGAAGTCTTGATTGGCGACAGCGGCTTCCTTTTCTTTATTGAGGCGTTCCACATCGTCGTCGATCTCTTTGAGGTCGGGCGGCCGAGTCATCGTACGCAGGCGAACACGGGCTCCGGCTTCGTCGATAACGTCGATGGCCTTGTCTGGCAAGCACCGAGCTGTGATGTACCGTTGTGACATCTCGACAGCCGAAGCGATTGCTTCATCGGTGTATTGGACGCGGTGATGCTCCTCGTATCGGCTGCGTAAACCTTTGAGTATTTCCACGGTTTCGTCTTTGCCCGTGGGTTCGACGATGATCTCCTGAAAGCGGCGCGCCAGCGCGCTGTCTTTTTCGATGTACTTGCGGTACTCATCGAGCGTCGTGGCACCGATGCATTGGATCTCGCCGCGAGCTAAGGCGGGCTTAAGCACGTTCGCGGCATCGATGGCGCCTTCCGCACCACCAGCTCCGACCAGCGTATGCAATTCGTCGATGAAGAGGATGGTATTTTTGGCTCGACGAACTTCGTTCATCACCGCCTTGATTCGTTCCTCGAATTGACCCCGGTACTTAGTACCTGCCACCATCATGGCCAAGTCCAGAACCACAATCCGTTTGTCGGCCAGCAATTCCGGAATATTTCCAGCAATGACCCGTTGAGCAAATCCCTCGACAATTGCCGTTTTGCCGACGCCGGCTTCGCCGAGCAGCACTGGATTGTTTTTGGTGCGTCGGCAAAGTACCTGGATAGCTCGTTCAATTTCTCTTTCTCGGCCGATCACAGGGTCCAGTTTGTTCTGGCGGGCCAGTTCGGTTAGATCGCGACCAAAGCTATCAAGGGCTGGAGTCTTGGAGCGGCTTCCACGCGTGGTTTGGCCAGCCTCGGCAGCGACCGGCTCACGACCAGCCCGTTCACCACCTTCGCCACCTTCCAGTCCATGGCCTAACAGATTGAGAACTTCCTCACGGACTTCTTCCAGCTTCAGTCCTAAATTCATCAGAACCTGAGCCGCGACACCTTCCTGTTCTCGCAGAAGTCCCAGCAGAATATGTTCCGTGCCGACATAATTGTGATTGAGGTTACGAGCTTCCTCCATCGAATACTCGATGACCTTCTTGGCCCGCGGTGTCTGGGGAAGTTTGCCCATCGTCACCATTTCAGGCCCACTCTGCACCAGCTTCTCGACTTCGAGGCGAATCTTGCGCAAGTCGACATCAAGGTTCTTCAGCACATTGGCGGCCACTCCGCTGCCTTCCTTCACGAGGCCCAGGAGAATGTGCTCGGTGCCAATGTATTCGTGGTTGAAGCGTTGCGCCTCTTGATTGGCGAGCTGCATCACTTTTCGAGCGCGATCCGTGAAACGTTCGTACATGGGATAAGTCCCCTTAGAATCCAGCGACAAGTCTAATAGTCTTATTATTCGGCCTGGGCGACATTTGTCGAGCGTACATGGTGGGAACTCGGACTAAGCCTCTGCGGAAGTCTCCTCCGCACTAATCAATCGTTGTAACAATCGTTGTTCGGTGCGGATTTCTACTTGCCGAGTGGCCGCTCGTCTCATCTCGGACATTCCCCGCAATTGTTCCTGGGCGGCATCCAAACGTCCCGTGCGTCGATACAAACTTACTAACATCAAACTCGCATCCACATCTTGGTCGTCCGCCCGAAGACAGTCTTTAAAAAGCGTTTCCGCCTCATACCAGTGTTGCCTTAAGTATTCGGTTTGTGCCTGAAGAAACAAGCCGGCACTCGCTGACTTATCATTCCGCCGAAGACCACGCGTGGAACTTCTAAGCGTTTGTAAGGCCGATGCCAACCAAAAACCGCCAAGCGATATCCAAGCGGCAATCTTCACAGGGGCCGGAAGCACCTGAGTCCAGACGAATGTCATCAGCAGAACGAAGTTCAACATCGCCGCAAAGGAGATTGCGGTAAGCAACGCGGACCAGTCTCCGCGCAGCCAAAGACGGGGCAGTCCCGGCCACAAACACGAAATTACCGGTACGGCTCGCATCCAGGCTTTGCTCCGGCATCCATGCCATCCTGCCGTGAATCATGTGAGACAAACGATCGCCGTGGAATTGTAGCTCTCATTTTCAAGCTGGGCAAGGCAACTCAAACGCGCCAACCTGCAGCCGGATTTAGAGTTACGATGGCGACGTTGCGAGCCTTGTCGGATGGACCGATTATCCGTTCATATCCGCCTATTCGTCCGCCCATACAGGGGCCCCGACGTCGAATGGTCCGTGGCCGTCAAGCGTGTCCGGGAGGGACGTGAGGTTTAGCTCATTCGTTCAGGCGTGGGTCGGTTGTCGGTGTCTCAAGAACCGGTGCCTCGTCCCCCTGCAATTCTTCTAATTGCATTTTAGCTCGTGGCGGAACATCGCTCTGCGATCTTTGCGGCTGTGACTCAACTTGCTTTGGGGACGGCAGTTCCGCTTCAACGGGCATCTGGCTATCAGCTGGCATTTCCGCCACTCGCGATCCCACCTCCGGCGTAAACGCCGAACCAACCCGGCCGTATTGGAAATCGGTTCGCTGCCAGCTTCCACCAATTGCGCTGTAGCTGCAATCGTCGGGGCCCTGACACATGGTGCTGCATCCAAAGAAAAATGGCAAGCCAACGATACCCAGCCAAGCCCAAATCCGTGTCCACATGTCAGCATCCTTCCAAACGAGGCAACGCCACTGGGCGTATTCCAAAGAGCTAGTCCCAGTTCGGCAAAGTTGAGCTGAGATCTTTAATGCGATTGCAACGATCGTAATGTTCAACACTTTGCTAGCTGCCGATCTAGTCTGGCTGGCGATCGAATCTAGCTTGCCATCGAGAGGGTTGAATAACGTTGCTGAATGACATGCAACAGGTGGTCAAATTGCTCAAGGTAGACGTTGGCCTGCGCGTCGGTATCGTAGTTAAACGCGATGGTGCTGTTTCCAGCTGCTGCGGCCGCTCGCAACTGGGCCGTATTAGAGCTCACCAGGGCTGTACCATGGGACGACTTCCCAACCAGTGAAGTCGCCAACCGGGCGCGATCACACCGATCACGCGCCTTTCCGAGTTCGTGATTCGAAAGAATGACCTGGAATCGGCCGCGCAATTGCATGCGGTTCAGCCGTGTCTCCAGTTCCGAAGCCGTCAAGGACACGTTGGCTATCAGCACTAGCTTTATGCCCCGGTTCGCCAAATGCGTTAGTGCGCTGACCACACCTGGGAAGGGCCGTGCATCCTGTTCCAACTTGACTTGCTTGGGTCGGCCAGCCGCCTCGACCTCTTCGGTTTGACTGCGGGTCAGACCCGAAGCCAGCAAAAAAACTCTCAGTGATGCCCAGTAGTCACGATCACCGTAGTGGACTTCGTCTTGATAATCGTTGTCCCAAACCCGGTGAAACGTTTCGTATTGCGCCTGCAGCCCCATTCTTGATACCAATTGAAACAACCATCGTCGCCATGGCGACGGGTCGTATATCACGCCAGCAAACTCCAGTAGCAAGCAATCGGCGGTGATTGGCGGCACAGGTATGTGACGCAATCGGGGCTTGCGCCGAGTGGCCTGAAACACGACTTCCGATTGCCCCAATTCACAATCCTGCCAGCGAATGCCCATTGCGAGAATTCCTTTGCACGCAGCGGACCAATCTCGACAAGCATCCTCGCTCGTCCTGTATTTCTTCTCAATTCCGGCAAGCAGGTAGGTTTGGCATTACGTCCTTGCCGCCACTTACCCACCTATCCTGGCCCAGCCAGCATTAACAAGTATTCGGCATTTCGCTGGTTCAGCGTGAGTCAGGCCTGGAAGTACCTTTCGAGACAAGTTGCAATATTCCGGGCTAAGGCTTGCTCTTTTTACTCCCAACCGCGGCGTTCGGGTGATTCAGAAGCGCCATTCGCTCGCGAATCTCTGGGTTGTTATTTAGCAGGCCAGCAATCGCCTGCCAATCCAGACTTTCCGGTCCAAGCGCGTCGAAAATCATATGCGCATGGTCCCAGTCTTCTTCGACCTCCAGCGATAATCGGAAATCGTTCCGGTCGAGTTGCGATGGCAGTGGGACCAAACGCAAGTGGAATAATTCCGGGTGAGACAACAGATATCGCGTGGGATCGTCTCGTTCCTCCGAAGACTTCGCTTTCCGGTTGGCTCGGTGAATGGCTTCGGCGCGACACCATTCGCCGCAGACGCCTAAATGAGAACGCAATGCGGATCGGCCATCATTGGTGCAATATCCAACGTAATCACAGTGAGGGTGTGAACGGGCCGTGCAGATCAACCGGTCAATCATCACGGGGTCGATGAACGGATGGTTTACGTCAACGCGCACCATTGACGTCGCGCCGAACTCGCTCAGCGCTGCCGAAAGCCGTCCCATGGAATCACGTTCTGTGCCTAAATAGACTGGCGTGTTCGTGGGCGCGAGTGTCTGGCACGGAGCGTATTGGGTTGCGTCGCCGACGAGTACTACGATCGAATCCAGTTGTTGTGCCTCAGAGACCCGACGGACAACCCACTCCAACAGAGTCTCACCCCCGAGTTTCCGCTTGATGAGAGCGGACCACCCCAGTGATGAACTCACCTCTGTCAGTCTACCGCCAACCTGGACAACCCCGAGCGTCTCAACCATCCGTGCCGCCTAACCTAAGAGAACACAGCACTCGAATAAAATGCTGCTAATGGAAAATGAGTCTAGCAATGCGTCTGTCAAGAGGTCAAGACGAGCGTGACTCATCCGTCAAGTTGGACAAGGGTCGTAGGGTCGGGTGATGTAGTGGGCACACGGAGTGCGTCTATTGCAACGCGCCCAACATCGGGATTTCATCGGACGGTTCGGTCTGAGCCGTCCGACCCAAGATACTGCTTCTGATTGGCAGTTTCCGAATCCGCCCCGGTGCGAAATGTGTCAGTACCCCGCGAGATTACCAACAAGGAATCCTTCTTCAGAAAGTAAGGTGACTCGGCGATCACCTCAACTTCGCTCGGTAATTGATCACGAACTTGTTCCCAAATGCGCCTCGGCAGAATCACGAAGCTATCGTTCTTCGTTAAGAAGTTACTTAGACCAGTGGGCCTAGGGATAGTCGAGTCTGTGGAGGCCTCGTGCGACTCCGCACCCGCTGTCAATTCCACAATCGGTCGACCGCCGTAGAACACCCAGCTCGGCTCCAGACACCCGAACGAGCCGACTACGGGAGTATGACTATGGGCGTTAATGGCCGCCAATAACTCATGATTTCGTTGATGATGATCGACTCGAAGTGTAGCCAGTCCAAACAGGGAAAGCGTGAATACGAACGCGGTGACAGCAACGGCATGGCATACCAAGCCACGCTGATCGCTGCGTAGCCAGAATGCGGCCAAGCCAGAACCAACTAGCGGTATTAAACCGATTACTCCGAGCCATTCTTCACCGGGCAAGTAGATATGCGCCACAACGGGTAGCACAGCTAGCAAAACGAGGCCCACACTTGCTAATACGCCAAGCGAAACACGTGTCCAAACCTCGGAGATGTTCGCCGCGCCGGCACGCCATCGTTCCATGAAACAGCCGGTCAACAGCGCCAAGGCAGGGTACATGGGGGTTACATAACTAGGAAGTTTCGTTTGCGCCGCGGAGAAAATGCCAAGGTAGACCCCAATCCAGCTCAGCAACAACGTGTAGCCTAGGGTCCAGGGGATTCTTCGCTTGTAGGCGCGGAACGTATCCAGCGTCACTGGCAACAGATAAATAGACCAAGGAAAGAAACCGACTGTCACCGCGATCAAGTAATAGAAGAAAGGACCTCGATGGTTTTCCAGCGGCTGCATGGCTCGACCAATGTTCTCGTCTAATAAGAAACCTCGCAACCATTCGCCTTGTGTGCGAACTCCCACCCACACGTACCAAGGTAATGCGACGGCAAGCACAACCAAGATGGCCGTGAGTGGGCGCATCACCCAGCAGGTTTTAAAAAAGTGCACAGGATGAAAGGGACGGAGCACTTGTCGAAACCAAAGTTGCAGACGTGTGATGACAGTTCTTTCCGAGGGGTTTTGCTCCCCGCCCTCAGCGGATAACTTTTGCTGCGGTAATCGAACCATCAGCAAAAACATGCCGATGACGGCGGTCGGTAAGACGAGCCCGACAGGGCCTTTCGCCAGCACACCCAGCCCCATCAACCCGTAGATACCAACAGCGGGCCAAAAACGAATCGCGGTACGAACGCCGGACGAGTCTCCGAGCTCGTCGGACTTGCGAAATGCCGCGGCAACGTACACAGCGATTGCACTCGTTGTCAGGAAGATTAAAGTCGAATCGGGGGTGGCGGCGCGACTTGCCACGTCAAACATCAGACTAGTCGCGAGAATGATGGCACCCCAAATGGCAGCATTCGGACTGAACAGACGACGTCCAATGAAATAGATTAGAAAGACGGTGCCAGTCCCGAAGCACGCCGACCAAAATCGGGCGGCGAATTCGTTCTCACCGAACACGGCATACGCGGACATAATCAGCCAATACAGCAAAACAGGTTTAGCTTTCCGCAGTTGTCCGTCGAAATACGGCGTCACCCAATCATTGCGATCCAGCATTTCACGAGCACACCCGGCATTGCGCGGTTCGTCGCGGTCCCATAGACGGGTTGCACCGAGATTGGCGAACAGCACGGAGCCCGCGACCACCAAAATTAACGCGGCATGCGTGGCTATTTGTTTGATCGATTCCATTCGTAATTAGCTCATC
>JANNPR010000598.1:0-2817 GCA_031400345.1 Planctomycetota bacterium
GCTTGCCGCCGAATGAGCCTAACTGGATATCATCATCAACCGCGGCGGCTGCCTGAGTGGCACACGTCGAGCACACTTCGGGCACGCTACCAATCCAATCCGCGCTGACGAAGTGAGTTTCGAAGTGCCGCCAAGTCCCAAACTCGCGTTCCGCCCGGGCCGCACGCGAGGTACAAACGTTGCGAAAAAAAGTGCAGATTCAATACGTTGATTTGATCCTGCTGGCTGTCAAGCCGCATGACCATCCGACCATCGGCGGAATTCAACAAGTGAATCTCACCGGGTGCCATCGTCACAGCCAGAAGGCTGGAATCGGTAGAAAAGGCAGCGGCGCCCTCCACAACCTTTAGCGTTGGAACTTCAAACTGCTTCTTCCATGTGCCAACGTCAAAAACGGCATAGCGATCATTGGCGCAGGCGACCAACAATCTGTCATCGGGACTAAATGCTACCTGCGCGGCACTACCGGTCACGTCCAGCACCTTCGATCCAACGCCCGGTGCCGCTTGCAAGTCCCAAACGTGAAATCCCGGCCACTGGAAGTTGCCAGACGCAACCCAACGACCGTCAGGAGAAATCGACAGGAAGGCGGTTTTTGGATCACAGCTCAAACGTTCAAGCCGATCCTGGCGCTTGAAGTAGACGTAAAGAACCTTCTCGCCACGAAACGAAGCAGCACGCACATTTCCATCGCGACTACACTGCAACGAATATGCGGCACCTTTGGGTAACTCGGTTTCAGCGTCGCCAAATTTGACCGGCTGAGGATCACCTAGCTCGACGGAATGGGCATTGCGGTCGAAGGAGATCGCGCGACGCGCTAGACCGGCCTCTCCCGCCGTTAGCAGCTCCCCAGTTTCTGGATCGATGGTGATCGTGAATATCTCTTTGGTTGAGGCGACGAATAGCTTTTGGCCGTTGTCTGCGTCCCAACAAGCAAGTCCACCACGGCCACAGCCAAACAACAGCGGATATTCGGGGTGGTGAAGGATTCTCCAGGTAGGGAAATCGTCACCGTCATTGGAGGCGATCGTTCGGTATTCATCGTCTCCTTCCAGCTGCATGATGGAAGCCGTCGTGGAATGACACATGGCCAGCTTCGCTCCAGATACGTCGAACCGAACGGCATGCCCCGCCGTCGAGAGGATCTGGCGCCGCTTTCTCAAATCCCACAATCGCGTCGTTCCCTCGCGCAGACTATGGGACGCCAAGAAATTCCCCGATGGATGAAACTGGACCGAATGTACCACCCAAGTGTGGCCGGGCAAAACAAACCGAGTCGAAGGGGGCATGCCGAGTTGTGTGATGACGACGTCGAATCCTCGACCTACGGCGAGTGAATCGGCTTTGGGATTCCAGGCAACCGCATAAATGTCCTCACCATAGTCGATCTCGTGGAGCAACTCGCTTGTCGCTGCGTCAATGACCAATACCTGTAATGCGGAAGGGATCGTGATTGCGACTCGAAGCCCTTGAGGCTCGAAACGCATATCGAATGGCATTCCCGGAAGTGCACGTGCCGAAATCATCTGACCGTCGGCCAGGCCGTATACTCGCAAGAACCACTGGTCGCCAGTACGAACGCCGCAAATCAGGAACTTGCCGGTACTGTCAATATCGAATGCTCGTTCGGCAACGTCGTTGACAACGACGAGTTTCTTCCTACATTCCCACTCCCACACATGCAGTTCTTTTTGAATTGAACCATCGAGGCAAACGCCGAGAAACCGGCCACACGGGCTAAATTTCGCCGCGTGTGGAAGTAGTTTAGGGATCGGTAACCGATTCAGTACTTTGCCGGGACTGTGACCAGTCGGCGGCGTTTCTCGGACTTCCACGATGCCGTCTGTGTACGCGACATAGCTCGACAGCGTCGGCGTAAACGCGATTCCATCGACCGCGAAGTTCGAAAAACCGATTGGCCATTCCGACACACGATGCAGGTCGCTCAAAACCAAGCAGCGAATGGCCTCGACGCGTAGGTCGTCATTCACGCGAATCGTTGCAGCCTCCTCTAGATTCTTGAGGCTCTCAATGCGCTGTCCCGCTTGGCCACTCAATCGGCGAAATTGTGCCTGCGACAACAAAGATTCCGCGAGCGACTCGCGGAACCGATTTCGCTCCCGAAGAATCTGAAACTGGGAAAACGAGAGGATCACCAGCGCCACAGCGAGCAAGCTCGACAATGCGGCAATGGCCGGGTTCTTGCGACACCATCGCATCCCGAGACGTATCCACGACGCCCTTTTGGCGAGGATCGGTTCATCCGACAGGAATCGGCGCAAATCCCCCGCCAATTCTCCGGCAGACTGATAACGCTGAGATGGTTCTCGCTCGATCGCTTTGTGAACGATCGTCGCCAGGTCGATAGGGATTTGTGAGTCGCATGACGATAGTCGAGGTGGCGTGCCCGTCAGGACCTGCTTCATTAGCCTTTGTCCTGCCGTTTCGTCAAATGCCGAGCGAAACGCCAGGACTTCATACAGGGTCAGGCCTAGGGAGTAGATGTCACTGCGCGCGTCGCTCCGGCCATCTAGCTGTTCGGGCGCCATGTAACGTAACGTACCCAGCATATCGCCGGAATTCGTCAGGTCCTGTTGCTCCGTCGCTTTTGCGAGTCCAAAGTCGGTAACCCACGCTGCACCGCGAAGGTCGAGCATTAAATTGGCAGGCTTGATGTCGCGATGCACGACACCTTGATCGTGAGCACATTGCAGTGCATCCGCGATCTGCACGCCGAAGCCGGCAATCTTCTGCCAAAAGTTGGTTCGAAGTCGCTGATCCCATTGCAATCTAAGAGGCTCGGGACGGGAAATA
>JANNPR010000619.1:0-5117 GCA_031400345.1 Planctomycetota bacterium
CTGACCAGCAGTCCGATCGCCGTTGCCATGCTCGGCAAGAAAGTCGGCGACTCCTTCGAACTCGAAATCCCCCGCGGAACGCTGCGGATGGAGATTATCGGAATCGAGTGACAGACCATGCGATTGAGATTCTTCTGTACGGTGTGCGTAGTGCTGTTGGCGGCCTTAAACGTCTCCGCCAGCGATCAAGTGCCCGACGTGTCCGCCAAGGTCGTCGTCCTGGAGGACGCCGTTTACGGTCGAGTCCACGGGGCCGGGCTGCTGTGTGATATCGCCTACCCGGAATCGAACGAGCTGTTACCGGCGCTGATCTCCGTTCATGGCGGCCGCTGGGTTGGCGGGCACAAGAAGGACAGTTCGACGATCAAGGTGGAACAATGGGCGGAATTCGGGTTCTTCGCGATGTCGATCGACTACCGGCTGAAGGACACCACGCCAGCCCCTGCGTGCTACCAGGATGTTCAATGCGCGATTCGGTTTGTTCACGCAAACGCCGAAAAGTATCGCATCGACACGAAGCGGATTTTTCTGATCGGGCAGTCCGCCGGAGGCCACATGGTTTCGCTGGCCGCAACTCTGGGAGACGGACCTTATCCGCGCACGGGAGGCTGGGAGAAATCGTGCAACGACTTTCGGGCGGCGATCAGTGTCGCGGCGGCGTACGATCTGGTCGCGCTCGATTGGGGTGCGCTGTGGACGCCGCCAGGCGAAGATGCGGAGGCGGCTCGCACACTTGCGTCGCCGACGCAGCACATTACCAAACAGTCGAAGCCATTACTGATTCTGCATTCCGATAACGATGGTTCCGTTCCGATCGCCAATGCGCTGACGATGGTCGATGCATTGAAAAAAGCCGATGCGCCGCACACTTTTCATCGCTATCCCGAAATGGGGCACATGGGAATTAACGACGAGGTCATCACCAAATCCCTGGCGTTCATCAAAGAGATTTCGGCTCAGCCGGCCAAGCAGTGAAAGTGCTGGCCCGTCCCCTAAGACCCGAGGAACGAGCGCTAGAAGCGCGTGTTGTGGCACTTGGCGAACTTCGGAGAGCGGGACCCATCTAGTTCGATAAAGGGACACTCAACAAAGTCCTTAGCATGCTCATTGCTCACCTGATAAGAAATGTCCGCCGAATGGGCTAGTACCACTGGTACACGTACGCGTGAAAGCGATTGAGTGTGGCTTCTCGCTTCGTGTCGTCTAAATACTCCACCCATACAGCACGTTCGGCTCGTAATTTTGCCAGTAGGCGGCTGTCGGCGAGATGGAATGCTGTCCAACCTTGAAGTGGGCGCTGTGCTTCCCGGCGTTCTGCGTCAATAGCACGCTGAGCCAGCAGGGCGCGGATACCCTCGCGAATCTCGCTGTTCTCCACATGCACCAGCGGCGGCAAGACGAGCACTCCCTCCGCACTCATAGGATGCACGCTAATTTGCACGGAAGGGGCCAAGTCACCTGCGAGAATCTGTCGCACGTTGTAGGCATGGACGAGCATATCCAGCGGAAGCAGTGCGAACATAATGGTGGCGATCGCGACCGTCCAAAGTTGCCGCTGCAAGAGCCACACAAAGTCGCGATTGTGCATGATCTTCCATAACACAAGGACGAATCCGACGATGACGGACGAGATTCCAAACACACCGATCGTGCGCATTCGCGTCATTCCATTGAAGTCGACATAAATGTGCATGCGATTAAAGACGCTCACCGCCAATAGGAAGTTTTCCAAGGACCAGATCCACGCCAGCCGACGTAGTCGCAAAAGTCGCGGATCTTCGACGATGGACCCGCGGAATATCAGCGAGAGGACCAACGTCGCCAGGGCCAGCGCCGCGGTAAGCCAGGCGGCACCCTGATGCGCATACCCGGCGTAGTAGAACCCCACCGGGAACTTGCGACACCACAGCGTCGCAAATTCAAACACCAAATAGACGGCGAACAGTCCAATAACCGCCAACAACGTATTACGAATCGCCGAATACAGCGATGATTCGTGTGGCGAGCCGTTCCCTGTGAGTACCTTTTTGGCATCAGCCAACTTGGAAACCCTGTTATCGATCAGCGGGCGCAGAAATCCCATGGCAATCCAAGCCGCGATTACGCAAAATCCCAGTTCGAGCCAGTTGAACGTTATGTTTTCAATCACGGACGATAGCCAACTCGAAAACTGTTGTAGTGTTTCCGAAAAAGTCTTGACGAGATCGGGATTCGCTAAAACGAACAGTGTGCTAAACAACGTCAGGACAGCGAGTGGCAACGTAACGCTAAGCCAGCGGCGCCGCGGCATGTGGGGTGCCGCACGTCGCGCGGCGACGGCGCACTGCACCCAACCTTTCACACCTCCGGCCAACGTTCTAAATGAATGGGCCAAGATGTCGAGCACATAGGGTGGCTGCCCGTGGATCGTCATCGAAAAGGCGATCAACAGGACTACTCCCGTGACAGTCGTCAATGCCGATCCCAGCCAGATTGACCGAGCCGCTAGAAGCAACAGCAGACCGCCTACCAACCACATGGCTGGCATGCGATGCAGGTGCGCGCTCCCTAATAGGATTAAGGGGGGCGCCAGCAAGAGTAACGCTGCGAAACCTGCATATCCGTGGCTTCGGAAAATGGTCGCATCGGCCAAGATCACTAGAGCTATTACGGCCACCGCTTCTGTAGCGTTTATCGGTCGGGCATCGATGTCCCAGTCCCGGCCAGTGGCCGTCGCGACCTTCGGCGGAACCGTTTGACCTCGGGTAACATCCCACACGACCTGAGGCGGCGCGGAAAATGAATTCTCAGTGCCCTTCATGCAATCCCGGCCTCTTGCAAATCTCGATTGAGGCGAGTATCTCCAGCTCTCGATTGTAGCAGGCGATAAGTCAGTTAAGTAAGACGGATTGTTCCGGAGTCGTACGCTACGAAGGCTCGAGTAAGTTCACATTAATACAACGCAACTTAAATCGACCGTTCCTGCGACACGCAGTGACGACATGTGATGACCATGGCCAAACTTGGCACATATAGAGGTGATCAACCTCCTTGCCAACATAGCTCGGAAACCATTTCGGCGAGTGCCGCCCCGATGGCGGATAGCGAAAATTTGGGCAGACGCTTACCACGTCAGGTCGCGCGGACAAAATCCGAGAATCCAGCGGGGAAGTTTTGGTATGCCAGTTGCTTACCGTGTCTTCGCAATGTCTGAATTTTGGCACAACGTTTTTTGAAGGAGTCGATCCATGGCAGATACGAAAGGCAAGATTAAGGACACAATTGACCAAGCTGCTGATAAGAGCAAGGACTTGGCCGGCAAGGCCGTCGACAAAACAAAACAAGCAGCGAAGAGCGTGGGTGAAAAGGTTAAGGAGACGGGCCAGAAGATTAAGAACTCCGGCAAGTAATGCGTTAGTCTCTCGCACGGCACACTAGAAATACCAAATACTAGAGACCGGATGGATCGGGTTCGATCCGTCCGGTCTAATTTACGAGGAGGAGACTCCTACACTACAATCCAATCCGCCTTCGATCTGTCGGACCGATTCGTCCCCATCACGAAGCAATAGCACAAACGGCATGAGCAACAGCGACGAATTTGCCAACCCGTTGCGCAGTCTCGAAGACTGGGAGGACTTTGTCGAAACGCGGTATCCAGCGCCCGGACAAAAGGCGAAGGAAGACTATCGCAATTACAACACTCCGGCCTCCGACACGGTCCGCGAATTCTACCGATTGAACCATCGGTATCAGACTTTTCGCTTTGTGATGGAGAAAAAACAGACATACTTGCCGTTGAACCATCGCCGCATGACCGTGCTCAACGCGATCGAGTACTTAAACACTCTCGTCGATGATTCCGACCCCGACATCGACTTGTCCCAGCGGGAGCATCTCTTACAAACGTCCGAAGCCATTCGCGCTGATGGCCAGGAAGATTGGTTTGTGTTAACCGGATTTATCCACGACCTGGGAAAAATCTTGTGTTTGTTCGGTGAGCCCCAGTGGGCCGTGGTGGGGGATACGTTTCCCGTCGGTTGTGCCTTCAGCCATCGCATCGTTTACCCGGAATTTTTGGTGGACAATCCTGATTACTCCGATTCGCAACTAAACTCCCCTTTGGGAATGTACGCATCTGGATGCGGCCTTCGAAATGTGCACTTGTCTTGGGGGCACGACGAATACCTGCACCACGTTGTCACTCAGGCCGGCTGCGCGCTGCCAGAGCCGGCTTTGTACATGATTCGTTTCCATTCGTTTTACGCCTGGCATCGCGAACAAGAATATGAACACCTGACCGACGATCATGATCGTCAGATGCTCCCCTGGGTGCGCAAGTTCAATTCCTACGATCTGTATTCGAAGAGCCCTGAAAGACTCGACTGGACGAGACTCGCTCCGCATTACACAGCTCTGATCGATAAGTATTTGCCCGGCGAACTTCGGTGGTGAACGTAAGCTCTTGGCACGCAACTCGCAGACGCTTTGTTAGAAAGCCGTGCGAAACTTCTGTAAGCACGACTCGGCATAACTTTTTTCGGAGCGGGACTTTGCAGTGGAATGTCATCAAGTCGATTCGGCGAAATAGGTCGAGACCACGTTCCAGCCCTCTTAGGCGTGTTAGACGCGTCGTATACGAACAGTTCGAATCCCGTTTGCTGATGTCGACACTGCCTGATGGGTTTTCTGAAACCTTGGTTGCCAGCGGGATTGCTGCCCCGACCGCAATGGAGATTGCCAGGGATGGGCGGATATTCGTTGCAGAGCAGCAAGGACAGGTGCGAGTGATCAAACAGGGGACGCTGCTCGCCGCGCCCGCGCTCCAGTTGAAAGTAGATTCGGTGGATGAGCGGGGTTTGTTAGGGATTACATTGGATCCAAATTTCTCAATTAATCAATATGTTTATACCTATTACACCACCGCCTCAACTCCGCTCCACAGTCGGGTCAGCCGCTTTGTTGTCAATGGTGATGTCATCCTGCCAGAGAGTGAGACCGTCTTACTGGAGCTCGACAATCTGACGAACACGAATCACATCGGAGGAGCGATCCACTTTGGCCCGGACGGAACGTTGTTTGTTGGCGTAGGCGACAATCACCAGCTCAGCCCCCTCCAGCATGGCGGCGATGCGCGC
>JANNPR010000665.1:0-4152 GCA_031400345.1 Planctomycetota bacterium
ACACACATCAACAGCAAATCTAGCTTGGTTTCGGAGTTACCAGCCTGATTGGCCATTCCTGTCCCCGCCTGAATAGCGCCCACTAGTACCATGGAGAGTACGCCGATTTGCGCTAGCACCCCTAAGGCAACCTTCTTTCGAATCGCCCAATCGCCAATCACGGACCTCAATCTGAAAACTTGGGCGATCGCCATAGGAACAACGACAATGATTGCCAGTTTGCTCATTAACGAAGTAAAAGAAAGGGTTCCAGACTGAACATCACGGTTGGTCATCAAGACTAGCCATGCCGGAGTGATTAGAAAGCAGCACGCATTCGTAATCACCGTAACCAGAATAGCAACGGACTCATTTCCGCCAGCCCGACGAGTAAAGACAGCGGCGGATGCGAGCGTACATGGAGTGGTCGCCGCAACCAGGAGCCCAAGCCCGAGGTTTTCCCGTAACAAGGGAGAAACCACCCAGGCGGTCAGCGGCAACACGCCCATATTTACAAGAATGGCGATACCGGGAGCCCACGGTCGACGAACGGTTTGCCATATGGCAGCAGCCGGCAACGGCAACGCCATCAAGAGCATCACCGTAAACACGATCGCATTCTGTGCGGTCCTTGCCTGCGCCACAGGTTGCAGCTGTTTTGCAAAGAATCCCCCAAGAATCAGAGTCACAATCAGGGCAAACAGGAACCAGCGATTACGTAGAAAGTCGATCATTGGTGAGGTTCATTTCGTCGCGACATTCTGTTCCGCTAGCAAGATCGCTGCAACCGCACTACCGTCTTTTCCCGCACGCGATTAAGATGAGCGGCGGCTCCCGTTCCGAGTCAGTGTACGCGGCGAGCACAGCAAAAAACCTCCGCTTAAATGATTACTCTTCGATGCTTCGCTATTGGACTGCTGGAGAATCCCACGGAAAGACGCTGTTAGCGATCGTCGACGGATTCCCCGCAGGCGTACCACTCGAGGCATCCTCGATCGATGTAGAGTTACGTCGTCGTCAGGGAGGTTACGGACGTGGTGGTCGCCAACGCATTGAATCCGACAATGTTGAGATCCTTACCGGCATCTGGCGAAGCACGTCTTTGGGTGGTCCGATTGCACTTCAGGTGGTCAACAAGGACTACAAGTTAGAGCGTCTGGGTGACTTACAAAGACCCAGACCCGGTCACGGCGATTTGACAGGCGCGATCAAATATTTGGGGCCTATTCGGGGCATTCTAGAACGCGCAAGTGCACGTGAAACAGCGGTTCGTGTCGCCGCCGGTGCACTGGTTAAGCAGTTGCTAGGCGTGTTCGGCATCGAGGCGTTTGGCTACGTCGTGGAACTCGGTGGCGTGACCATCCAGCCGAAACCCGGCACACTTTCAGAACAGCGAGCGCTTCGTGATGCCAGCAGCATTTATTCGTTAGATCCCGATCGCGACCGTGAGATCGAACAATTAATCGACGACGCTAAGAAAGCAGGCGACACCCTGGGAGGCGTAGTCGAGGCACGCGTGGAAGGCGTTCCTTTCGGGTTAGGGACTCACACACAATGGGACCTTAAATTAGATGGACGCATTGCTCAGGCAGTCATGGCGATTCAGGCAATAAAAGGTGTCGAAATAGGACTCGGGTTCGAGGCAGCTCGCCGTCGGGGCTCTCAGGTTCACGATCCGATTACATTCGATGAATCGTTGCGCGCTGGCCCAACGCTGGGGTATACGCGACCATCGAATAACGCCGGAGGCTTGGAAGCGGGGATGACCAATGGTCAAGCCATCGTTGTTAGGGCCGCCAAGAAACCAATTAGCACTCTGGCCAAACCTCTGGAATCCATCAACTTGGAAACGAAGCAACCCGAAGAAGCCGCCTACGAACGCAGCGATGTGTGCGCCGTATCGGCGGCCAGCGTGATTGTAGAGAATGTAGTCGCTTTCGAAATTGCCCGAGCGCTCGTCGAGAAATTTGGAAACGACAGTCTCGCTGAGATGCGAGCGCGGTGGCAATTATTCCACGACCTTGCCGAAAAGAGGTAAGGCCCAGACAGGGACGTCCTACCATGCGCGAACGGAATCGCCGTCTACTCTGCCGCTGGTTGTTTCTGCTGTTGGGACTCGCCCCAACATTCGGCGTGAGCGGCTACGTAATTGCAAACCGGCTTCCATCCATGCGCGCACTAGAACGCGAGAAATGGGAAGCAGCGGTTCGTCATGAACTTGGGACGTCTGTAGTTATCGGGCATGTCTCGCGACCTACCATGGGAGTGACTGCCTGGAACCACGTGCGGTTGCTAGATAATGAGACAGACATTGTCTTGGCACACGTCGAAACCATCGAGATCTTTGAATCGCCGGATTGCATCGAGATTGCGGCAACGCAGATTGAGTTACCTGCCGGACAACTGCGGACTCTCGTCCACGAAATCCATCAGCGGCTATTGTGCGGCAAGCGCACACAATCGCGTCCCGTCCGATTTCAGGCCAATGGCGTGCTGGTGCGAACCGGCGCGGAATCCTTTACTCTTCCTCAACTGATTGTCGATATTCCAGCCCGCTCAAATTCGCCAGAGATCTCGGTTCAGTTTCGCGTTGCTGGTCCCGGAACTCCGCAGTGCATCCTGGTGGCCAGGCGCAATCGGGATTTGCAACCGCCCGCTACGGAACTTAGTTTTGAGTCAGGACCAGCCGGATTACCCACGACAATGTTGGTCGACTTGTTTCCGTCACTCGGTTGCTTGGGAAACGAGTGTCGATTCCAAGGGCGAATCGCCGCAACTACTTCCGAGTCCGGCCCAACTGGCGAGGTGGAAGGCCGATTGTTCGGCATCAACGGTGACGATCTCGTAACCGCCTGGCTCCCTCACAAGTTAAGCGGCAGGGCGGAAGTGGCGTTGCAGTCCGTTCGTTTTCGCGATGGGAGGCTGACCGACGCCGTGGGTGATATGGATATGCAAGACGGTGTTATCAGCCAATCATTGTTGATGTCGGCTGCCGAATTTCTTCCGATTCAATTGCCCGACTCAATATCAAAGTCCGATCAAGCGTTGTGGAAGTATGAGCATCTCGCCCTGCACTTTGAAATCGGGGATGACGGCCTTTCGCTGCGGGGAACCTGCAACAAAGATGGTGACTTGATAGTGAGTGCCGACCAGCCTTTAGCAACTTCACGGAAAATCTCGCAGACATCCGTGTTAGCTTTGGTACGCGCTCTAGCCCCGTCCAACGAAATCCACGTACCGGCAAGTCGTCAAACAGCAGGATTAGTCCACATCCTGCCAATTCCGGACATTGTTATGCCCACGCGTTCCGCTCAGTGGCATCCCAGATACGCTCCTGTGCGTATGAAAAGATAATTGCGCGTTGCAGTGCGCAACCAGCTTGGGCGACTTCGATAGGTTGCTCTAAATCTGCGAAGCGAGAATTCATCTGGTAGTCTCGCCTGCGGAGAATTCTACGCCACGCTTTCAGTCTCCACTGTCGTCTCGCTGACCGTTTCAGGCTCGAACACGAACTCTTCCTGAACGTAGTCAATACGAATGGCCGTGCCGTCTTGGACTGTTCCTTTTAGAATTTCCGTCGCTAGCGGGTTTTGCAATCTCTGTTGGATAACTCGTTTGAGCGGACGAGCACCGTATATGGGGTCATAGCCTTCAGCGGCAATTGCGTTGCGAGCCGCCTGGGTAACCGTGATCTTGATACCCTTGTGTGCCAATTGGTTTGCCATTCGGGCAATTTGCTGATCGACGATACGCGCGATCTGCGGCCTCTTCAATGGATGGAAGATGAGCGTTTCATCGATGCGGTTGAGAAATTCTGGTAGGAAGTGTGCCTGCAGCGCATCTTTAACCGCATTACGAATCTCCTCGTCGTCACCGTTTTCTTGAGCGATCTGCTGAATAGCCTGACTACCGATGTTGCTGGTCATTACCACAATGGTGTTGGTGAAATCCACGGTATGACCATGATTATCAGTCAGACGCCCATCGTCCAGCAGCTGTAGCAAAATGTTGAACACATCACGGTGAGCCTTTTCAATTTCGTCTAACAGAATCACACTGTACGGACGACGACGCACTGCTTCCGTCAATTTGCCTCCTTCTTCGAAGCCTACGTAACCTGGCGGCGCGCCAATCAATCGGCTAACGGTGTGTCTTTCCATGAACTCGCTCATG
>JANNPR010000713.1:0-2600 GCA_031400345.1 Planctomycetota bacterium
TCGAACTGCAGCGAAGCATCGAGGACGCCGCTCAATATCTAAACCAGTATCAGGTCAGCGTCAGCAACCGCATCAGCGCGATTAGCGGCGAACAGTTGGCACCCTTATTGGTCGGAATGGTCCAAGAGAAGCTCGCCAAGACGAAAGCTCACGAAATTCAACTCGATTTGGCGTACAAACGAGCGGAAAAGGACGCCCTCCAACTGAACAACCGCCTGGTGCAGTTACAGATCGCCGAGGACAAAGTGGCGAGCTTGAAGAGTTTTCAAGAGACGCTGCAGGACCGACTAAAATCCACGGACCTCGTCAAGGATCGGAACAATGTGCAAGTCAAGATTGTTGGTGAAGCGATTGCATCCGACAAACCCGTGTGGCCGAAATTGAAAGTCGTTGGAATCATTTGCTTATTAGGCGGAACATCGGTGGGATGTGCGATCGTGTACGTGCTTGACATACTCGACGATCGATTCAGGTCGCCGGAAGAATTGCGCGAACAACTCGGCGTGCCGTTACTGGCTATGGTCCGGAACTTGGATGTCCAAGCCGACGGTGGTCGAGACGCCTTGCATGTCTTCGTTTCACCCCGATCTGTAGAAAGCGAATCATTCCGCACATTGCGCACGACCCTGGCGTTCTCCGGTCATGACTGTAATCGTCTGGCGATTACGAGTTCTGAACCGGGTGACGGCAAAACCACCATCTTGGCGAATCTAGGCGTCTCCTATGCCCAGGCCGGCAAACGAACGCTGTTAATCGATGCGGATATGCGGAAGCCAGGTCTGTCAAAACTGTTTCAAATGCGCGGCGTGAGCGGGATGTCGGAGGTCCTGCGGTCCAACGAGGACCTCGAGATTGCGTGCACCGCCCGGATCCAACAGACCGGCGTCGAGAATCTTGCCGTGTTGCCCTGTGGTCCTAAGCCATCGAATCCGGTCGAGTTGCTCAGCGATAGCCGATTTACCGATTTGATCGCTTGGGCGGAAACGCATTACGACCAAATCCTGATTGACTGCCCACCTGTGATGGCAGCCGCGGACGCCGCAATTGTCGGCCGGCTCGCGGACGGAATGTTGCTGGTGGTGCAACCTGCCAAAAACCATCGTCGACTGGTGATTCGTGCGACGGAAAGCCTGATTAACTTGCAAGTCAACTTGCTGGGCATCGTGGCCAATCGCGTCGGCGACGACAAGCAATCCTACGGTTACGGCGGTTACGGTTACGGTTATGGATATGGTTATGGATATGGATACGGATACGGCCATGACGACGAAGTGGAAGATGCAAATCAGCCAGCTAGCGCTACAGAAGATGAATCCGCGACACCTCGCCCCCGCGACGAACCGGGCAAACCGGAACAACCGTCGCGAACCGTTCGACCGAGACGCGTTGCATAATAAGATCGCCGGACAATCGTTCGACGGACTTCTTTTCCCAGCCAGCCAAGTTTAACAATCAACTAACTCGAGTGGCGGCAAATCTTTCCGCATCCCCTGGCTCTATCAGCGGCGGAAAGTCTATGCTGGTTTCTGATCCAGAGATAAGCTGGTCGGAACGCAATAATGTCGTAAAGCTGGACTGTTTATGCCGAAGAAAACTGAGTCAATCGTGATTGCGCTAAGTGATGTGTGTGGTTCGGTCGAAGACCGGCCACAGCGCGTCCACTGCGCTCGGTTGGGGTCACGCGCCCGCCGAGGGTAAAGGGATAGGCTCCCGACGCGATTCGATCTGGCTCAACAATTGCGATTGCGTGCTTGTATGTCCACTCAAGCAATGGGATTTGCCCGCATGAGTTCACCTTGGATTCGCTTGTGTCTTGTCCTGCACAATCACCAGCCGATTGGTAATTTCGACGGCGTGTTTGAGCAGGCGTATCAGGACAGTTACCTGCCGTTTTTGGACGTCTTTGAGCAGTATTCCGAAATCCGGTTGTCACTCCATACGAGTGGTCCACTCATGGAATGGCTCGACGAGCGGCATCCGGAGTACGTGGACCGACTGGCAACGTTGGTCAACCTCAATCGCCTGGAGATTGTCGGGGGTCCGTTCTATGAACCGATTCTCACGATGATTCCACCGCGCGATCGGATTGGACAAATCACCTCGTATTCCAAGTGGCTTAAATCCAGATTAGGCGCAGACGTCCGTGGTATTTGGGTGCCGGAACGGGTTTGGGAGCAATCGCTGGGTGCGGATTTGGCGATCGCTGGCGTCCAGTATCTCGTCCTGGACGATTTCCATTTCAAAAATGCCGGCCTGACGGAGGATGAGCTGTATGGCCATTACGTGACGGAAGATGATGGCCGCGTCCTGGCGGTGTTTCCGGGAAGCGAACGGCTGCGGTACTTGATCCCGTTCCGAGAACCGCGGGAAACAGTCGATTACTTGCGCGGCATCGCGGAACGTCATCCGGGAGCGGTTGTGGTCTTTGGCGATGATGGCGAGAAACTGGGGACTTGGCCGGAAACCCATCGGCTCGTCTATGAACACGGCTGGTTGCGACGTTTCTTTGACATGCTCGTGGCTCAACGTGAATGGCTGCACACGTCCACCTTAGCCGACGCATTCGACGAACACTCGGCGATTGGGAAGATCTATTTGCC
>JANNPR010000781.1:0-2327 GCA_031400345.1 Planctomycetota bacterium
CAGGGTTCAGAGGTCAGAGGTCAGAGGTCAGAGGTCAGAGGTCAGGTGTTAGGGTTCGGGGTTCGGGTGCATTTGCGTTTCGTGGTCGTTTGAATCCAGTATATTCGATCGGACGGATCAGTCGGATCCGACTGATCCGTCCGATCCTTGGCTGCTCCCGCACGCCTGAACCCTGAACCCTGACCACTTCGCATCCTCGACCTCGCCTCTTAAATTGACAGTATGTACCGATCCAACAGCACGGCTCGACCAAATTTCAATCGCACCATCTGGTCTATGGCGATGTTGTTCGCGGCAATCGTGGGCGGGATCGCCGCCGTGCGTGCCATCGACGAAAGCCTCAAGGCATCCACCGATTCAGATATTCAGCGGCATGCTGATCGACTGCGAAAGAAAATGGACGGACGTTCATTCGCAGTGGTGATCGAGAAACCGTTCGTGGTCGTGACCGATTTGCCAGCGAGTGAAGTCGACCGTTGGTCCGAAACGATTCGATGGGCTACCTCGCGATTGCAAAAGCAGTATTTCGATCAACCGCCGAAGCAGATCATCGATGTGTGGCTGTTTAGGAACAGTGACAGCTATCAATCGCATGTGGAAGAGCTATTTGGCAGGAAGCCAACCACGAAGTTCGGTTATTACTCGTCGCAAGAGCACGCTTTGGTAATGGACATCAGCACCGGAGGTGGAACGCTAGTGCACGAGATCGTACACCCTTTTATCGAGAGCAACTTTCCGGAATGTCCAGCCTGGTTTAACGAAGGGTTGGCCTCCCTCTACGAACAATCGCAAGAGCAT
Organism: Planctomycetota bacterium; assembly: GCA_031400345.1. Taxonomy (GTDB): domain Bacteria; phylum Planctomycetota; class Planctomycetia; order Pirellulales; family Pirellulaceae; genus JANNPR01. The sequence continues at coordinate 799 of JANNPR010000781.1, forward strand.
CGCGGCGAAATTCACGGTCTGCCGAATTGGCGCCTCAAGGGACTGCAGAATGCGATTCGCGGCGGAACAACCGTCCGCTTTCGCGAACTTTGCCATACCAGTTCAGACGATTTCTATGGAGACCGGTCAGGTTTGAATTATGCGCAAGCTAGGTACCTGTGTTACTACCTGCAGGAAAAAAAGTTGCTCTCAAAATTCTATCGAGAATTCAAACGATCCGTGGCAACGGACAACAGCGGCTACTCCACGCTGATCCAAATTATGGATGAACCAGACATGGACGAATTCCAACACAAGTGGGAGGCGTTCGTATTAGAGGTTAGTGGTTAGTGGTTAGAGGTTAGTGGTTAGAGGTTAGTGGTTAGAGGAGTGGTTTGGGGTTGGAGGTTAAAAATCGACGTGCCAGCGTGCTTAATCAGCGCAACATCAACATTTGCGATTCGGGTTAGTGTACCATTCGATGCGTTCGCAGTTAGGATGGATCCGTCCAATTCACTTGGTGTCGCAGCTACGCCCCACGATTCTGCTGAGGATATCAAACTCTTCAATCGTGTCACGACAGTTGCGGCACTCATCTAAAAACGCCTGGTGCAGCCCGTCCGAACCGAAGTATTTGTCCTGCCGTTGCACAACGTGCCCAGCCTGGATCAGTCGCGTAACCGCCGCACGTATTTCCTCGACCGTCGCCTTTTGCTGTTGATGCGACTTTTCAAAGGCCAGGATGGACTGTAGATCGGCTCCATTCCTAGAGCCCACAATACGCAGCAGGACATGAACGTCCAACTGTTGGAGAGAAGAGACTTGAGTCATGTGGCCCTCCCGATTACTAACGATGTGTTTTTTGGATCGCGTGATTTTACGGCATGTTGATGCGAAGTGGAACGGTCGTACTGCGTTGGCCCGGCGGGCCACACTCGGCCGGCCACACTACACCCACAATGCCGCTTCAAAGCACAATCCCGGGCCAAACCCGATGGCGACACAAGGCCGAGCCGCCTGCGCGGCTCGCATGCGTTGCAAAACGAAAAAAATCGTCGGCGACGACATATTTCCATGTTCCGATAATACCGCCTCGGATGGCCTTAGATCATCACGGCTCAACTCCAACGCCTGGGAACAGGCGCTAAGGATCTTCGGGCCACCAGGATGGATTGCCCAAGATTGAATATCGGAAATGCTCAGTGCCAAAGAGTCGAGCCAGGCACTTAACCACGGTCGTAAATTGGCAGCGATCAGTTCGGGCACTCGCGGGGATAGCGACATTTCAAAACCGTGATCTCCAATTCGCCAGCACATATCCTGCTGGGAGTTCGCCAGCACACAGGAACCGTTCCCTTGCAATTGCCAAGCGTCGGATACTCCGCGATCACCGGTCGCGACCAAGGCCGCGGCACCGTCGGCAAACAATGCATGTGAGACAATTTTCTGTGCCTCTGGTCCATATTGCAAATGGAGCGAACATAGCTCGACCGCGACTAGAAGTACGACGGCGCGAGGATCGGAGCGAACAAAGGCGTCGGTGACGCGCA
>JANNPR010000820.1:0-6358 GCA_031400345.1 Planctomycetota bacterium
ATGGCAATTCCCAGAGAACGGGGGTCTCGAAATCTAGCCGCATCGATTCCCATCGAGCCCTTCGCGTTGCCCTGTGTGTCGAAGGCAATTCCAGAAAGCGCACCGATTTCAGTAAACTTGCCCCGTCCCTGATTGTGAAAAACGAAGTTTTGCACCGTATCGTTTGCAACGACGATATCCAGCAGACCATCGTCGTCCAAATCGACAGCCACCACGCCCATGGTTTTGGCCGCTGGCACCGACGTATTCGGGTTCTTCACCTGAACGCCAGATTCGGCGGATACATCGGTGAATTTTCCCGCACCGTCGTTGCGATAAAGGTAGGGAAATGTTCCTTGAAAAGAAAAGGGAGGACCATATGCGCGATGGGTACCATCTAAAGTTGGAAATTGGGCGGTGTCGATTTCGCGAGTCCATCGAACATAGTTTCCCACGAACAAATCGAGATCGGCGTCATTATCAACGTCCAGCCAGCAGCAACTAGTACCCCATTCATGGTCCGATCCACCGACGTTGGATTCGTCCGTCACCTCACGGAATTTGCCTTGTTCGTTGTGGAACAAGCGATCCCGGCCCACGGCTGAAATAAACACGTCCACCCAGCCGTCGTTGTCATAATCGCCCGCCGCGACTCCCATCCCAAAAAATGAAACGTCCAGCCCAGATCCTGCTGTGACGTCTTCAAAGATTCCCTTGCCATCATTGCGAAATAGGCCAGCTGTTGGAGCCGGATCCGCTTTCTCGGCACTCCAAGACCAGTCGCAGCTGTTCACAAATAAAAGGTCTTGATCGCCATCATTGTCGACATCGAAAAATGCGCATCCGCCGCCCATGGTTTCCGGCAATAGCTTCTCTCCGCGGGCTCCTGTGGCATGTCGAAAGGTAATGCCAGCTTCCGCGGTGATATCGGTGAACTGGACATGAGGAATTTCTTGCTCGGGGGCCTCGCGAGTTCTGGGAACAACCAACTCCGTCTTCTTTTCCAGAACCGGGGGCGGATCTTTATGCAGCGCAAACGCCACCACTGCCACCAACGCCCCTACGAATAAAAATACTGCCAAAGACCCGAGGAATGCCTTGCCCGTTATCGAGTCATCGGCAGCGACCATCTCTTCGGACGATGGATCGCCGGTCGTTTTTTCCCTCTTAATTGGATCGACTCCGCTTCGAGTCGTTTTCGGTGGCGTCGGCTTCATTACTCGTCTCCTTCTTTGACGATGGTCGAAGTCGCCTCGGACTGGGCGAGTCCCGGGGCATCGGGCCGATTGAGAGAATAAATGACGAGCGCCTCGGCAGCTTGATTTGCTGCGGGATATTTCTGGCGTGCCAATACGATGGCGCGATCGCGAGCATTATCGTCCAGTTTATAACGAGCATGCAGTTGACGATGCTCATTGGCTTTCGTCTTGTCACCTAATTGAGTGAATAGCAACGACAAGTTGTAATGCGCTGTCACGTTTTCAGGATCCAGTGCCAGGGTCTTTTGGAACTGTCCAATCGCCTGTTTCTCCAGAACTTGCCGCGAATCCCGACGTTCCGGTCCGAGCTGCTGTTTCGCTCGTTCGAATAATGTGCTGCCTAGTTCATTAATGATTTCGTAATCTTTGCTGAAGTCGAACTTACGTGCATCCATTTCAGGCGTGCGATCCTCCAGTACGCTGCGGAAATTCTTCTCGGCGGCTTCCAGATATCCCTCTTGCCGATTTAGTAATCCGCTAAGCCAGGCGATCGTCCACGGTGGCGGAGGTGGGTCGGTGAATTTCGAAGCTCGAGCGATTGCTTCACTGGCTTCGTCGATCCGACCTTCGGCGTTATAGACCCGAGCCAAGTTGAGCGGCCCATCGAATCGCCCGAGTTTCTCCACCTGGGAAAACGCTTCGCCGGCTTGGCGAAGTTCAGCCTTTGCACCTCCCTGCCCCTCTAACAACAACCCAATTCCGTAATCGTTCCAACGTTGCCATTCGGGAATTTCTACTTTGCGGTTGTCGACCGAAACCTCCTGCCCTTCGATTGGAAACGTGATCTTGTCTTCCGCCAATGTCGTGATAGGTAGATCGTTCCGGTAGGGCTCGCCTGGCTTATATCCGCGAATCGGCAGATCGCCAGGCTTTGAAGACTCGGTGACAAATTTCATGTATTCCTGATCGAACTTGCGATACTGCAGCTTCACTGTCACCGTAACAGGTTCAGTCACATCCGGTGGGACTTGTAGCGCATAGTGGCCGATCTGCGCGGCTCCCGGTGGGATTTGGTGGTTGTACAGCGGTACGAAAATGTCCTGCGGGTTTCGGCGGTTGATGCGGTTTCCGTCCCGATCCAGCATGAACACATTCAAGAAGTGAGCCCACCGATCGACCTCACCTTGATTATCGATTCCACCGTTGCGCCCGATGACTTTAGAACCGCTCGTAGCGGTCACATCCAGCCAGACCTCATTGGAATCGACCGTGCCCTGCGTAAAAGGATGTCCCATCTTGAGTGTGCGAATGACTGTCTCCACCAAATACCGTTCGCCAGCCTTCAACACTGGCACGGTGGGACGTAGTGGAGCGGAAAGTTTTCCATCAATGGCGGCACCCTCCTTGATACCGAAGATGTCGACCCGAATCACGCCCTTCAAGAATTCCTGGTGGCGTTTCACAATTTCCGGTTCGTTTCGAAGATGGGCAACGGCCGTATTGGCCGCCGGGAACAGATGGTCGTGTACTTTTAGGCTGCCAGTCTTATCGAAGTCTTTGGCGCCGAAGTCGTTGGACTGAGCCAGAGGCATGTGGCATTCGGCACAGTTCGTTTTGGCCTGATCCGGATAATAGAAACTTCGCGCACCGTGTCCGGAAACGCCGCTCAGCAAATACGTGTCGTAGTGGTTCTGTCCACGAAGAAATTCTTTGTAGTGATTTAGTGCCTTTGGCAAATGAACTTTGTGGCATGTTGAACAGAACTCGGCTGTCCTGTGGAAGGGTTTCAGAAACGTCTGCTTATGGAAAGATGGTTTGGCCTTCACCATCTGATTGTTGATCCATTGCAATGCCGTATTCTCACTGTAGGCAAAGGGGTAATGCATCGGTTCTTCGATGACATAATCGCCGTTTCCTTTGGTGCTATTCACGTGAGTAATCGCATGACACACGGTGCACGTTATTCCAGCTTGTGCTGTTGGGTCTTTGACGTCGTCATACTGTGGATTATCAAAGCCTCCACTGAAGAACGGCACCGGGTCGTGACAGCCCGCGCACCAGCGAGCGGCTTGCACGTTTCCATCCCTTTTTAGGGACACGTTGCGAGTTTCTCGCACACTGGCCAAATATGCCGAATTGTTGAACGAGCTGAAGTGATGAACGCTGTGGAACCAACCTTGGTAAACGTCTTGATGACACTTCTTGCAATAGTCATCCATCATCAGCGTTTTCGATGGAATGAAATTGCCGCTACTGGTTCGGGCTAACGAAGGTTGAAAGTATTTTTCCCCTTCCCGCGAACGCTGTGCAAACCACTCCCGAGGGTCTTGGGCGTGCAGTATCACCATGCCGATCACGACTGTCGCTACTGCTCCAGCATAGGCCAGACCAAGTCGCCACTTGATGCGCGGTCCCGCCAAGCGATGCAACCAATACAGCCAGATACAGACAAAAGGGGTGATCACATGCAACCAATAGACCACTCGGCGCGATTGGCCGAGTTGGAGGTTAAACCCGCCCAGACGCATCAGCGCCACGCCGGAAAGAAGCAATAGGATCGAAACAGTAAACAACGCGTATCCAATGCGAATCGTCCGACGGTTCCGCCGATTCCAGGCTGCGACCATGTGGAACAAGCCGAACACGATAAAAGGCAAAATTAGAAGCAGCCCGAGCGCTAAGTGCAGCAAGAACATGTATTGGTAGAAAAAGTCCTGATAGGTGCGTTGCGTGAAGTATTCCAAGCCCGTAATGCTAATGAGATATACCGAGTTCGCTCCCAAGAGCGCAGTCATCCCAAACACGAAATACAATAAGATTCGCAGCCGGGGACTTACGGCTCGGACATATTTCTGTCGACCAGGGCTCGGGGCCCGAGGCGAAATAGTTTCAGACATGTTCGGTTCCTTACTGTTCGAATAGGCGCTTGGGCACCGCGAAGGGCCCACCGAATAACCTTACCTGAGACGAGCCTAGGTCGTTTGGTTTAAAGGCACAGCGGCGCAGTGCAAGCCGTCAACCTTATGTTTCCGCCAGGCAAGCTGGCAGGGAACACAGGCAGTTACGTGGAGAGGCCAGTGACAACGTGGCCTGTCTTACTGTCAGGCCAAGAACACTGTTAAGACCAAAAACACTGTTAACCCAAAAACAACCGGCAGCCAAGACAACTGGTCTTGCCTGCTCGCCATCAAGCAGAGTGGCGACGCGGTGGGTGCTCAATCCGAAACGGAAATCCGTCCGCTAAATGCAGGCGATCATCGCCGTGGAACGGATAGGAAGACGGTTCGATCGGTATCCGGCAGTCTCGAACCGGAGTCAGTTTATCGCTGGATGGCGCGTTCGAATCCAAAGGTGGGAAGGGCAAGTTCTTTGACCGCTGCTTGCACATCGGACCTTGGCAAGGAACCGGCGATTCTGAACCCTGAACCGAGACATTCCCACCGATTCCGTTGGCGAATGTGCTAGGCGCGATTGACGCTGGCCGCAAATCGAGCCCAGCTGGTCGTCCGAACAGAGTTGTATAACTTCCACAACCCGCGCAGGCGCTGCAGTTCCCAAAGGTTGTAATCACGGCAAGAAAAAGCATAGTCGCCCAAAAAACTCGCAGAATTGGCTGCGAGTAGATGTTCGGCAGGCTATACAATCGACCGGAAGGCATGGTTCAATATCTTATCACGACGGCGACTTAGAATTCCGCCACTTTTCAGAGCAACCGCGCAGCAAACAGCCATAGGTTAATCCAAAGATGGCAGTCGGCGCAAAGACGAATACATTGTTTCTGTATAGCTGAAAGCATACAGTTTTTCTAGACGCGAGCACGATATTCTTGGGTTTGAAAGCAGTATGAAATGCTCAACAGAGTACGACTGAAACCATCATACGTTGTTGCGATTGTCTTGGTTCTCTTAAGTATGGGACTCAGTTCTGCCGCTGACCGTCCAAACGTGATATTGATTGTCACCGATGACCAGGGGTATGGCGACATCGGTTTTCACGGGAATTCGATGATCCAAACGCCGCAGCTTGATCAACTCGCTCGCCAGAGCCTGCGATTTACGAACTTTCACGTCGATCCAACTTGTGCCGAGACCCGCTCAGCCTTGATGACCGGAAAATATTCGTGCCGAGTGGGCGTGTGGCACACGATTATGGGGCGGTCCATCTTACGTAGCGACGAAAAGATTATGCCGCGGCACTTCGCAGATGCCGGGTATCAAACAGGTCACTTCGGCAAATGGCACTTGGGGGACAATTGGCCCTATCGACCACACGACCGCGGCTTCAGAGAAACACTTTACCTGGGCGGAGGTGGTGTGGGTCAATCGGCGGACCATTGGGGAAATGACTACTTCGACGATACGTTTCGGCGCAATGGAAACCCGGAGCCTCAACAAGGGTATTGCACGGACGTGTTTTTTCAGGCAGCGCTCAAATTCATCGAGGCTCAGCAACATCAGCCGTTCTATTGCTACATCGCCACGAACGCGCCGCATTCGCCGTACAACGTGGATTCCAAATATGCGCAGCCGTATTTGGACAAGGGCGTTGCTCAGCCAATGGCAAATTTTTACGGGATGATCGCTAACATCGACGAGAATATCGGACGCCTAAGACAGAAGCTCGACGAATGGAACTTGGCCGATAACACGATTTTGATATTCATGACTGACAATGGAACGGCGGCTGGCGTGGTAAATACACTTAACGCAAGCGGTAGATCCAAGAAAAAGAATCCGGCGCCTAAAAACTTGGAAGGAAAGTGGACCGGTTATGCCGCCGGAATGCGAGCGCAAAAAGGCTCGCAGTATGAGGGAGGCCACCGAGTACCCTGCTATATTCGCTGGCCAGCGTCCAAGTGGACTCATGACCGCGAGATTGCCCCCCTTGCGGCTCATTTCGACTTGTTGCCTACGCTCGCCGAGACCTGCCAGCTGGGACCCATCGAAAGTGGCACACTGGACGGCCGCTCGCTGGTGCCTTTGCTACGCGGTGATAAACAGGAGAAGGAAACCCGCACGATTGTTGTCCATTCACAGCGAGTGGACTTTCCCGAGAAATGGAGAAAGTCGGTCGTAATACAGGGGCCGAGCAACTGAGGAAATCACAATCGAGGCCGCGCACGTTCACGAGCACGTGCGGCGCGTAGTGGACAGCGTCAACGAAGACGTGCGCGCCGACCG
>JANNPR010001036.1:0-1881 GCA_031400345.1 Planctomycetota bacterium
ACTATCCTCCGCGTGCTCCTTCGCTTGGGCGTTTTGGAGTTGCGCAATTTGGTTTGAGAGAGGCTGAATTCTTCGCCACGGAGTGGCGTTCGTCGGTAGCCAGGGGCGAAGCCTGGCGTCAGCCAGGCAAAGCCCCTGGAATTCATTGCAGAGGCTTTTTTCAGCCACGGAGTGGCGACCGATTTGCGATCGGCGAACAAATAACCTCAGCGGACTGCTTCGGTCGCCACTCCGTGGCTAATGCCGCGTTGGATATCCCGTACCAGGGGCTCACGGCCGCTAACGCCTACGTTCGCCCCTGGCTACCGACTACCGCCACTCCGTGGCGAAGAGTGTGCGTCATACCAACCCGACGCGACAGCGAGGAATTATGGCGGGAAGTCCGCATCAAGCACTCGCCTACGAGCGTTGAATGGGGACAAACCTTCCTATTACCCCAGAGGGAAAGGTAAATAGCGCAACATCTAGAAGCGTCAACGAGGAATCCAGGCTAGCCGTCGCTCACGCTTTTTTGGCGTTGCGCATTGCTGTGCCCAAAGTGTGCCACTTCCCTTAAGCTGCTCGCGGTCTTGGTTCAGGTGGGGCCGAAAAACGGCCCTGTATACGTATTTTCCTTCCGCCGACCTTGTCCCGATTCACGCACTGGCTTGCCGCCGAGTGAACTTAACTCGCTATCATAACCAACTCCGGCGGCTGCCAGTGCCACACTTCGAGATCCGCAATGCGCACCATCAAAACTTGGCGTTTCAAATCAGTGTTTCGTCCCCTTCTCTTCGGCCGCGCTGGCGCGTAAATATTTGGGGGCCAGGGTCCAAAGTTCATCAGGATGACCGGCTTGAAACATTTGCCAAGCAATCAGGCCCACGGTCGCTGCTCGAGGCTCCCAAGTTGCTTCCTCCACGACATGAATATCTGAGGGAAGTCGATCGCACAACAATCGTAGACCGCTTCCAATGACGGCTGAGCCGGGTTTCAGCTCTCTCAGCCAAGGATCGATATCAGAAATGTGCGGTTCAGTCGTGGTAATTAATCGTCCGTCTTCGAGGCGCTCGTAGGTCGCCGAAAACAGCTGTCGGCGCTGAGCATCAAGTAGACTCGTAACCGTTTTGATGGTTTTTGGCACTTGGTGCGCCAATACGTGAAGGGTGTTGACTCCTGCAACTCGAGCTCCGACGGCATAGGCAAAAGCCTTTGCAGTGGTGACACCGATGCGCAGTCCGGTGAACGAGCCAGGACCGTGCGTCACGCCAATCAATTCCACGTGACCGGGACGCCATCCAGTTTGGTCAAGAATCCATTGAACAGAAGGCGCTAAGGTCTGGGCGGTGCGACGATCACGAGGAAGCGTCATCTGTGCCTGGACTTCGCTGTCCCGTAACAGGGCTATCGATCCACCGGTGCCCGACGATTCTAAAGCCAGGATGTGCACTTTTGTTGTTCCTGACTGCGACCGAATTGTTAACGGAATTAATTGGTGGGCCGGCGCTCGCTGCGCGAACTGGTCCCACCCTACAAAATCTGGATCCGTCCGATCCCATGTTACTGATTACGTAGGATCCGCTTCTACTAATGGGCGAGCGCTTTCATTTGAAGCGGCTGCACATGAAACGTTCGGTTTGCCCCTCGGACGTACGGACGACGTCTTCGAACGACGCCCGAGCCAGATCAAGGAACCGCCCGCGACAGCGGCTACCAACGAGCCGCAGATCCAGATCCACGGCAAACGTTCTGCCTCGCCGCTGCCGAAGACATGCACTGTGAGCTCGTCGCGATAATAGGCCATCATTAGTACTAAGCTATTGTTGAGGCAATGCAGCAGGATACCCGGTAATACGCTGCGCGTGTGCAAACAAACAGCGGCCATTACTAAACCTAAAAAAG
>JANNPR010000893.1:0-4264 GCA_031400345.1 Planctomycetota bacterium
CATGAGATCGTTTTGATTGCGTTCGACGAACGACATGGCGTAGGCGAACAGTTCCTTAATCTGTGTTTCGGGTAATTCCATCGATGCCAGATACGGTGTTAACATTTTCAATTCCCATGGCATCCAGGAAATTGGGAACGAAGGTCGAATCGGCAAGTTGACAAAGGCAAACGGGTCGCAATCGGTCAAATCGACAACGCTGTTGGCAGACACGTTCAAGTTGTCGTATGGCTCGGTTAGCTCGAATCGCGTCGTGGCGTTCCCGAAAACGTCTTCGTAATCAATCAACAACGTCGGACGATTCACTGTTAGTTGGTGGGAAATTACCTGCTGGGTTGAATCGGTGATGGGACGCAGATGCAAGCGATGAGAGCTTTTTTCCACATTTCTATCGTAGCTGTAGTTGGTGACGTGAGTCACATATAGTCGGCGTTTGAGGACTCCATCTATTTGTTTCACACTCTGCGAAACGGATTCCAGTGCCGCCGTTGGTGGAGTCGTGGATGTCAACGGCTTCTGTGTCACCTCACTGGAAGTGATGGTAGCAACGGTCATCGTACAATGTTTCCCTTAAAATGTTCCTCGTCAGTCGCCCGTAAAGTCGCCCAATCGCTGACACGGTGGAAATAGTTTGGCAAATGTTGTGCCACCTGATCGACGCAATTAAGCAACCCAAACGTCGTTAGTGCAGTTATAACTATCACGCTGGGACGTACCTCATCGAACGGACACGTGTGATCTGTCCTACTCAAAATCGACCGTTGATGAACCAGTACGAGGCGAGAGTGACGGCACACTGTCGGTGAAGGCGTCAATTTGTCGTGTTGTCGAACTCTCACTGTGATCGGTACGGATACTGTGTCCACCACTAGGTACGTGGACCGGATCTATCGTTCCGAGGTGTTTGCACTGACGCAGGACCACCACCATTTTTCAATTTGCATTTTTGTAACAATTTAGCCGTCTGAAGTGTTCACAGAGATTGAACGATAAAGTGTGCCACGGGCAGCCGCCGGAGTTGACGTGGGAATTCGAAGACGGACTTTCGGCGGTAAGCCAGTGCTGTCTCCGGAGGGATTGTATTGAACCACACTTACCGGACTGCACACTGGCCTGCCGCTGAAAAAACGTGTACCTGATGCCAGACCTACTCTAGCGGCTGCCAGGTGGCACACTTCGTCACTCCTCCTATTCCCCTCAATCAACTTCAGGCCGCAAAACTGTTATCAAATTGCAAATTGCATTCGCTCCAGTTGTTTCACTGCCGACTGCTTATTGGTGGGCCGGCGCTTCGCCAGGTCCCACCCTACGGAAACTGAATCGACTTGCGTAACCAGTCACCGTTTTGTCGAACGGCGCCCAGCAGCTCTTGGCTTAAGCGCTCACGGCTGCTGTAAAGCCGATAGCCGTCCGCCGAACGGAGATATCCGCGAGCTTCTGGGTGCTTGGCGAAGAGATCGGCCTCGCCCATGCGTTCTGCCCAGCGTTCGAAGCGTGTCCGCTTATCGAGCAAAGCTTTGGTAATAAACGGCATCAGTGTCGAATAGTCCGCCTGCATGCTTTCGGTGCTTTGTTCGTACGTATCGCGGTCGACTTTGCCCCAGGTCACGGCTTCGGCGGGCGGGCAGGACGACAAAGAACCGTCCGTGATTGGCGCGGTCACAATCTGCACATCAAATTCGTAGCCGCGAACGTTTGGCAATCCCAGGACTTGTCCGAGCGCGGGTTCGGGTTGCAGGTTGAAGTTCTTAGGAACGCCACCTCCCAAAATCAAAGTGGCTAGAGACTTGGTTGGACTTTCAAACAGCCCCCAATAATGGTACGCGCAGGCTTCAAAAACTTCAGCATGCAAGTCCAGCTCAAAGCGGTAGTCGGCGATCATCCCGGCTTGGTGCATGGCCCAAAGCTTCATCGAGTTGAGGAAAGTACTACCGTCCGCTGCCGCTCCGACGAGAATCGGAATAGCGAGCCGGTGGCAGCAGGCCATCAATCCTTCAGTCACGCCCGCCCGACGTTCTTGGTCCGTATAGGCGGCCCCCAGGAGATACCGAAATTCGGTGCCCGCCATGCGCCGTTGGAACTCTGGCCGGAGTAAACAGTCGGATATGAATTTATCTTGATGAAGTAATACATCTTCATCGAACCCCACGTCCGTAACCCGAATTGTGCGTTCATCGCGCAAGGCACCGTCGTCTCCGAATATGGGCACCTCGAAAAAAGGATCGGCTGAACCCGACTTCAAACTGCGGTGGCCATCGTGGTAACAGACGGCGTCGGTAGTACTGATATACGCTACCCAACCGGTTTCCAAGAGCGGCAGCAGCCAGGCCTGATGCTGACCCGAAACAGTCACCGGACCAGATATCGCCAAGGTCAATGGGCAACCCGCGCCGATAGCCTGATCAAGAATGCGAAATATGCGACGTAAGTACCGTCCGCCGAATGCAGGAAGACAATTGAGAAACACGTCCTCTAAAGTCTCGCATTGATCAACTCGCTTGACTGTGAGATTTCGTCGCGATGTGGTGGACGTAGGGCTGGGAGCGGGCTCGGACTGGCAGGGATAGCGATTCTTCTCTGTCGTCATGGTGTCATCTTTCCGGCCGAATCGAATCAACGCATCGGCAATTGGTACGCTGGAGGCGATATGGTCCGTCCCTCGGTCAGTAAAACCGCAATGTCGAATTCTGTCGATGGGGCAGCGGAATATTCGTTTTCAGCGCATCGCTCAATGCCGCCTGGGCCCTTACGCCAGAATTTCATGCACGACTTCGCCATCTACATCGGTGAGTCGGTAATCGCGCCCGGAATGCCGATAAGTTAGGTCGGTGTGATCGAATCCGAGGAGATGCAGAATTGTGGCATGGAAGTCGGGTATCGTGACTCGATTTTCGGCGACATAGTAACCGAATTCGTCTGTCTGACCATGGACCGTGCCACCGCGCACGCCGCCGCCGGCAAGCCACATGCTGAAGGCGTGCGGATGATGGTCGCGGCCGTCTGTGCCTTGCGCGGCTGGTGTGCGACCAAATTCGGTGCCGAAAACCACCAGCGTATCATTCAAGAGGCCGCGACTCTTGAGATCTCGCAGTAGTCCGGCGATCGGTTTGTCGACTTTCTTGGCGTTGGATGAATGATTGTTTCGTAGGTCGCTGTGTGCATCCCAGTAATTTCGTGGATAGCTGTAATTAACTTGTACAAAGCGTACCCCAGCCTCGATGAACCTTCTGGCCAACAGGCACTGGCGGGCGTACTCGTCTGTTGGTTCTTCATTCACGCCGTACAGCTTGAAAGTGGCCGCGCTCTCCTGCGACAAGGCCATGACATGCGGAGCTTCCATCTGCATGCGAAAGCTCATCTCGAAGGCAGCGATGCGAGCTTCCAATCGCGGGTCCGCACCGACACGAGTGATATGCTCGCGATTCCGCTGAGCGACCAGATCGAGTTGTAACCGTTGCAGAGACGGGTCGTCTCCAGGCGACAGGTTAGAGAGTCGCGCTTGCGGGAAAGGCGTGCTGCCGTCACCGAAGCGTAAGCGAAGGGCGAACCCCGCATGGGGTTGACGGCTTAATGCCGAACCAACCTAGTGCATTTGCCGCACCCCGCCGCAACGTTTCTGCGCCGGGTATCGCGAGCAATGTGAGCGGCAACAAGGTGGGCAATAAATGAATGTCGCGCGCTTCCGCATTCAAACAAGCGACCGTGAATACGATGCCAAAAAACACCAGCGGCAATTGCAAAGCCGGTTCACTGAGCAATTTGCTGCGGTAGCCCCAAAGCGACCACAGCGCGATCGGCAACACTGGCCAAGCAAACCAAGGCAAAACCCGCAGGAAATACACGAGCTCGCTACGCGCGCTGGAAAAAGAAAATTTATAGAGCAGCGGTAGATTTTCAACCCGCCACCACATAAAAAAATCCGTCCGCGCAAAGTGATGCAATAGCCACGGCCAGATCATTAGAAACGGCAGGCTTACTACCAACGCAATGAGCATGGTGCGTGCGTAGGCGCGCGTGCGCCACGCCGGAAAAACCAGCAACAAAGCCGCGGTCATCACGACTACTGCCAGCGGCACCACGCCGCGCGACAGAAAAGCTATCCCCACGCCGAGGCCGATCAGTAGGCCCGCTGGATTTGGCCGACGCACGCTCAAAGCAAATCCCCACAGCGCTAGCGCATACCCCGCCAGCAGCGCGGTATCGGTAATCATTTCATGCGCGTGCGCGAGCAGGCCGACGCTACCGATCAATAGGGCTAGCGCTA
>JANNPR010000901.1:0-5307 GCA_031400345.1 Planctomycetota bacterium
GTTCGTCTACGTCGTACCATCCAGGCAGTTCAGCCCTGCTTATGTTACGCGACTCTAGGATCTCCGTTGTCTGGCGCCAGACTTGAGATGTGCTCCAAGCTATCCCAGCAAAAATCGGCGGCGTTTGTGCCGCCGCGCCGATCAAATAGTAACCGCCATCGGTGGTTGGCCCAAGGGCCACATCGGCTTCGCGCAACTGCCTAAATGCTCGACGAACATATTCCAGCGGCAGTGTCGGTGTATCGGCCCCGATAATTACGACCCGTTCGGCTCCTGCGGCAAATGCCGAATCAAAGAAATGCTGCATTCTCTGACCGAGATCTCCAGTCGCCTGTGGATCCAGATGCCATCTCGGTCCCGCGAGCGACTGGAAATCCAATGCATGTTCGGACGGTGTATACACCACGCAGCAATTCTCGGCCTGGTCCACAAACCGCTGCAGCGTGGTCAAAAGGAATTCCCGGTGAAGCGCTGCCGCAGATTCGTTACCGACTGCAATCGCTAAACGGGTCTTAACTTGGCCGGGTTGCCAATATTTTGAAAACACACCCAGTGCGTCGCCAACCAAATAGGTACTACCTTCCCGCAAGCAGCCGCCGCAACAAAAACTCATTTATTCGACCACGAAACCGCTCTTTCCCGTCGATGACTACGACAGGCACACAGCCTGAGTATTGCTCGCGAAGGTTAGAGTCCTGATCGATGTCGATAAGTTCGGGTGACATCCCATAGCGTGCTAGCAATTCGTGGGCTTCATCGCATAGGTGACAGCCTTGACGCGAATACAACACCACTCGGAGCAATGACGGCGATGACATCGAGAAGTTCCGACCCTTAGGGAAGTTGCCGCAAAGCAGCCTCGATCTCCTGTCGACTCTGGTCGTATCGCTGCAATCGTGTCTGTAGGTCGGCGACTTCCGCGGGGGTTCGCGCGTTCTTCATGCGGTTCTGTGTCTGAGCGTGCAATTGGTTCAATTGCTGTTGCAATGCGATTAGCTTGGTGCGATTGAACATGGCACCGTTTTGAGGATTGGCCCGGTTCGCAGCATTTGCCTGGCTTGGTTTGCCAAATGCTTCATAAAGCTGATGAGCTTCCGTACTCTTCTGCTTAAGTTCATCAGCGTTCTTCGCCTCAAACCGTCTCGTGGTCGGTTTGTCCCCTTCCGTTACGGTAATCTCGACGGAGATGTCACCTGCCGGTTCCTCGTGGATCTTGATTTTTCGCGTCCCATCTTCAATTTCGGTATCCCGGATGCCTTTACTACTACGGCTGACCTGGCGAGTGATCCCGCGGCGTGGAATCGGGCCCGCAGCTCCTTGCGGAAAACCCCCACCGATTTGAGGAAATCCAGGCCCGAAACGATTAAGACTCGCAGGTGTCTGCGGACGCAATGCCTCGCGAGCCGAGGATGCCAGACGAGCATGCTCATTGTTTGCAATTTGCGTCAAGGCTTCTGTTGCGGATGATTGAAGTTCTGAGTTATCACTGCGCGCGTGCCGCTTTAAAATGTCGATAGCTCGCATTCCCGCTTCGCTAAGTTCACTCGACGCTATGTCGGCCAGTGCTGATACGGCGTTGCTCCCCATTTCAAATAGCTTCTGGGTCGCAGCACGACGTTCGGCAAATGCGTCCGAGTCTAACTGGTGGATCCACCGATCTAAATCCGACGTTTCTGCCGCAGCGTCCGGCAAACCGGGAGATGCAACTTCATCTTGGCTCGGCGCGAGGCTGGCATTTGCGACAATGCTGACTATGCAGAGGACGGCAAAACACCGAATTATCTTGCGTGGTCCCATGTTACCAAACTCCGGTGATTTGACGGTTTTGCCCGAACCAATCATCCAGCAACGATTTCACCCAAACAAGGATTCTCAGCTTCCGAAACAAAAAGTGCAAGACGCACTCCTGTTAAGTCAGCAAGACTTCACCTAGCTGGTATCAAACGGAAGGCCTCGTGCCAACGTGGAACTATGTCGCGGTCCATACATACGGGGGGATCAAGCTGATCGATGATCCTGAGCCACAGCTGGATATTTTGCGGTCAACAGTTTCTTTCTTCGAACAGAATCTGCCTGAACGTTGGAGAATTGATTTAACCAGTGGCTTGGTGCCAAGATTGCTTTCATCCATCATCGGTTTTCGCATTGAGATTACTCGCATCGAAGGGAAGTGGAAGTTAAGCCAGAATCATCGACAAGGTCGCCGAAACCGCGTGATCAGGAAGCTCGAGGAGCAATCGGGTGAATTGTCGCGAGGAGTCGCCTCCGCGATGAAGGAGGTTCGAGCGGTTTGAAAAGGGTTGAAAAGGGTTGAAGTCGCTTGTCACGTCGTTTGGCCGCCCCTAGAATCGGCCTGAAAGTCCGCCACCGATAGGCTGTTCGAATGAAACGAGACCATGATGGTTTAGCGGCGGACGGTCCAACAACTGACAGCACTGGCTTGCCGCCGACTTCGATTTTATCGGCTAGCGTAATCAACTCCGGCGGCTGCCAGAGTGGCACACAAATTACTTGGCACACGAGTTAGCCACACAACCTCTGGCCTTTGACCTCTGAACCTTTGACCTCTGAACCTCTACGGGAGCTCCGCGAATTGGCACACACAATCGTAATTTTCGGAGCGTCCGGCGACTTAACTAGTCGCAAGCTTATACCGGCGCTGTTTCAGCTGTCTGTTAAAAAACGCCTTCCGCCGGACACACGAATTATTGGAGTATCGCGCAGCGAGTTTTCCAACGAAACGTGGAGAGCCGAACTCAAGCTATCGACCGCCAAGTTTCTCGATATCTCCCTAGACGACGCGGCATGGCAATCTTTTGCAGAATCGATTTTTTACATTTCGGGAGACATTGAGAACGCGGACGACATTGCTAGCCTTCCTAAACACTTGGAGAGCATCGAAGGTGGGCAGTGGAGCGTTCGCCTCTATTATCTTGCAACTCTTCCCCGACTTTACGCGACGGCCATTGCCCGACTGGGTGCTGCCGGTCTGGCGGATGAGACGAACGGGCCACGTCGAGTTGTCATTGAAAAACCATTTGGTGATGGTTTGGCGTCCGCACGCGAGTTGAATACGGCGGTTCATCGGGCATTCGCCGAACGACAAGTGTTTCGCATTGACCACTATCTTGGCAAGGAGACGGTGCAGAACGTCTTGGTGCTGCGTTTTGCCAACTCCATTTTCGAACCATTGTGGAATCGCAATTACATCGATCACGTACAGATTACGGTGGCGGAAGAGCTGCCGGTGGGGCGCCGGGGCGCCTACTACGATAGCGCGGGCGTGTTGCGTGACATGTTCCAGAATCACCTATTGCAATTGCTGATGATCATCGCGATGGAGTCACCGGTACGATACGAAGCCGATCTGGTGCGTGACGAAAAAGTGAAAGTGCTTCGGGCCATACGCCCACTTGCCGCCGCCGATTTTGCGAAAGACACGTTCCGCGGACAGTATGAGGATTACCGTCGCGAACATGGCGTGTCACCCCAGAGCCAAACGGAAACATTTGCGGTCCTGAAATTACACATTGATAACTGGCGGTGGAATCGGGTTCCGTTCTATTTGCGTTCTGGCAAGGCGATGTCTTGCCGCACCACACAGATCGTCATTCAATTCAAAGAACCACCACATATGTTGTTTGCCGACGGACCGCGTAAGCACGTCGACGCCAACCGTCTGGTAATTCAAATTCAGCCTGCGGAGGGAATTCAACTACACTTTCAAACAAAGGTGCCCGATGCGGGCATGCGCCTGAGAACGGCCGATTTAGACTTCCAGTTTCAACGGGAGTTTTCTGAGGAGTTACCGGACGCTTATCAACGATTGCTGCTGGATGCACTCAACGGAGATGCCAGCCTGTTCGCTCGGAGTGACGAAGTCGAATTGGCATGGGGGATCATCGACCCCATCCTGGCAACTTGGAAAAGTCCCGCCGCTCCGACGTTGGAATTGTATCCTCCCGGAATGTGGGGGCCGATCGGAGCGGGCGAGTGGATGCAGGCACAAGGCCGTAGCTGGTTCGACGTCTGTCCAGTACTGCAGTAGCAGTGTCTTTGTCACTGGTCACTAGTCACTGGTCACTAGTCACTGGTCACTGGCGCTACACGCTTAAGCTTGACAAGTGACTAGTGACAAGTGACAAATGACAAATGACCAGTGACAACTCTTTACGGGAATCCCAAAATGACGAGGCGGCGTCTGAAATGCTGTTTATGGTTGTGCGGATTGACCCTATTACTGGGATGCACTTCCAAGCAAAACTCGGCGACATCTACGGGCAGCCCGACTTCAACGGCGCCGAACAGTTCCGGTGACGTAAAGCGCGTCGTTTTTCTGACGAACGGTGATGATCCTTTCTGGGATGCCTGCAATGCGGGTCTCGTCGAAGGCGAAAAAACGTTCAACCTAAAATCTGTCGGGCTGAAGGTAGTAATGGAAAAGAACAATGGGACACCCCAAGGCCAGATCGATAAGCTGCGGCAATTTTCCAGTCAGTCGGACATCGCTGGCGTGGCGATATCGGTGATTCAAGCGGACAATCCTGCGATCGTCGAGGAGATGAAGAACCTCCAGGCAAAGGGGGTGAAATTGGTCACCGTCGATGGTGACGTAAACCGCGATCAATTTCGAGACGCCCGACCTTTCTCCGCTGGGTCGTTCGGAACTGGCCGTCTTGCGCGACCGCAATGCGCGGCTTTTCACGCATGCCACCCCCATCATGGAGATGCTGTTCGACCAGATCGTGCACACGCAAAGCATGGTGCTGTTGTGCGACGTCACGGGGACCGTGTTGCATTCGCTGGGCGACGATGAGTTTCTGGCACGCGCCAGCAAGGTGGCGCTGCAACCGGGCTCCAACTGGAGCGAGTCGAACAAGGGCACCAATGCGGTGGGCACGGCGTTGGTGTCGGAGCAATCGACGCTGGTGCATGCCGACGAGCACTTCGTGCATGCCAACCACTTCCTGACCTGCTCGGCCTCGCCGATCTTCGACCCGCGCGGCGACCTGGTCGGCGTGCTCGACGTGAGCGGCGACCACCACTCCTTCCATGCGCACACGATGGGGCTGGTGAAGATGTCGGCGCGGATGATCCAGAACCACTGGCTGATCGACGACAGCCGCCAGACGCTGCGCCTGCACTTCCACGCGCGCCCCGAATACCTCGGCACGCTGATGGAGGGCATCGTCTCGGTCGGCCCCGACGGCAAGCTGCTCGGCGCGAACCGCGCGGCGCTCGATCTGCTGCGGCTTTCCGGCGCGGCGCTGCGCATGAACACGCTGGCGGGACTGTTCGGCAGCTCGG
>JANNPR010000928.1:0-5102 GCA_031400345.1 Planctomycetota bacterium
CACACTCCGTGTGCCGTAACGGCACACGGAGTGTGCCTACTACAACAGGACGTGCCACCCTGAATACTACTTCGCGAATGGCGACTGATAGGGATTGGAGGGATCGCCAGTTGTCCCCAGCGTGTAGTTCTCGCCGGCGCCGGTAGCTTGTATGCCGCGCATCGCATCGCGAAATTTCGGTCGCGTCATAAAAACCAATTGGCATATTGGGAACGCCAAGCCGATCAATGCTCCAATAACGCCCCCGATAATGCCGCCGACCGCGCCTGCGGCCGCGGGCCCAGCGTCGACATTGTTGAACTGCTCGAGCATGACCGGATACATAAACACGACGTTCACGATCAGTCCTAAAATAGTCATCACGACGGCACAGGTTCCACAGCCAATCGTCAAACGGCGAGCCCATTCCTTGGTGTTTAAAAGACCTATTCCCGCAGCAATCAGCGCAATTGAATGAATGAAGCCCAAGAACAAACTGATCGTCATAAACGTTCGATATCCACCCGGTTCGTTCATTAACTCCCAAACTGGATTGTCAATCTGAGCATCATCCGGAAGAGGGAAGAAAGACATTCCCGCAGTCATTGCGACCGTAAAGATAGATGCGCAAATGTTTATGAGACCAAACAAAATATTCAGGATGCCAAATACCGTGGCGATGGTCGGGCGTTGACGCAGTACGGTTTGCATGTGGGGATCCTATGGCTTGGCGAATCCAATGTTGCCGATGAGAGAAACAGAACGCTTATCACACCAGACGATACACAGAAATAACCCGCGCCGTCAGAGGGGACACAGTCGGCTTCGAAAACCCGGCTGAACTTTTCACGTGAATTAATGATTGAACAAAAACTCTCGGCTACTGATGACACCCCAGAAGACATCCTCGATCGCGATCCGCCGATCGCTTTCGGGCGCTTCGGCAATCATTCTCAAAAGTCCCTGTTTTTCCGATTCTGTGGGGAAGCGGGACAGCGAAAGCAGGTACGCTTCATCGATGATGGCTTCGTTCGCAGCGCCACTACTGAGTAGCTTTTCGACGCGGTTGCCAGCGGTGCGCAACTTCTGGTTGATCGTATCGCCGTTCGAGATGTGGAGCACTTGCACCATACTCGGTTCATCGGATCGCTCGCATTCACAGGTAATCAAACGTTGATTCCTTCCGAAGGTCCGCAGAAAGTAGGAGGACACGGCCGAGTCGTACAGTTGCAAAGCCCGAGTCCCCTTTGGGTAAAAATCGGTCTTTTGACGATCCGCCCCGGGATAGGCGATTTCGACAAAATCAGTGGGGACGTCGGCGACTTGGGAGATGGCATCGAGCAGCACCTCAGCCATTAAGCGACGTGGGTAATATCGCGAATAGAATCGATCCTCGGTCTGATTCTCGGGTAACGCCATGCTGCTACGCTGATACGTTTTGGATTGCAGGATCACGCGCATCAGCTGTTTTAGCTCGAACCGATTGTCGGTTAGGAACTTGGCGGCGGCCGCGAGCAGTTCTTCGTTGCTGGCAGGATTGGATACCCGCATATCGTCAACGGGCTCGACCAGCCCTACGCCAAAGAAGTTCGCCCAGACACGATTGGCAATCGATCTGGCAAAGTATGGGTTGGAATCCGACACCAACCAATCAGCCAGGTGCACCCGTCTATCGATCTGCGAATCGAACGTCATGGGTTCGCCGTCGAGCGGAGTCGGCAGTTGCGGTTTCCCGGTCCGAGGCTGGAGCAATTCTCCGCGGTCCACCGCGTAGACCGTGCGTAGGCCGTCCCCGCTGCGGGGATCACCCCCCCAACCTTTGGCGCGGACCCGCGCGAACAAGTTAGCCATGGCGTAATACTGGTCGTTCGTCCATTTTTCCAGGGGATGGTTGTGGCACTTAGCACAGCCGATGGACAGACCTAGAAATGCCTGGCTCACGTTCTCGCTCATCGTCTCAGGGTCCTGATGGAGAGCGAAGAAGTTCGTTGCACCATTTTCGAATGTGCTACCTTGCGAGGTTACCATTTCCCGCACGATCTTGTCCCAAGGCGTATTCTGCTGGACATGATTGCGAATCCATTGGTAGTAACTCTTTACCGCTTGCGGCCGGAGATTTTCGCCGGTTACCAAGAACACATCCGACCACATGTAAGTCCAGTAATCGACAAATTCGGGGCGGGACAGCAAGGATTCGATAACTTTGTCTCGTTTGTCCACCGATGGATCCGCTAGGAAACTACGTACTTCATCGGCCGACGGCAGAATACCGATAGTGTCCAGGAACACGCGTCGGACGAACTCCCCGTCGTTACAGGTGTCGGATGGAGGCAGCTTCAAACGCTCGAGCTGCTTTAATGACAACTCGTCGATAAAGTTCCTTCGCTCCGCCTTGGCGTAGACTTCTGGACGGACTTCGTTTTCGTAGGGAACGGTCACACGAGCATTAACAATTCGCTGAGCGAACCAAGCAGTTACAGCGTCTACTCCGCTTCCCACGACGGTAATCTGCCCTTGCGGATCGATCGTCGCCACGGTTTCGTTGGCAGACGTGAACTTCGCCCAACGTGTGACATCTTCACTGTGACCATCTGAATAGTGAGCAACGATCAAAAATTGTTGCTGATTACCTTTTGCCAACGAAACGATTTGTGGAAGAACCTCGAGACGCTGAAGCGATGGATCACCTTCATGCGGTGCTGGCGCACCAGCGGCAATCCATTCGGAAATGACCTCGTAATCGAGCGAACCTACTTCAAATCGCACTCCGCCCTTGTGAGGAATCGCTCCCGAAGGTTTCGTCAAAAGCAGGCTTTGCCCCGGGTCGGAAAGCTCAATTCGCCGTGACAAAGCTTGTCGAGTCAGGGTGTGGTAATCAGCCACAGTGTTATAGCCGCGAAGCGAAAGTTTCAAACCGCCTTTCCCGGCCAGTGCTCCATGGCATGCTCCGGAATTGCATCCCGCTTTTGCCAAAATGGCTTGGACGTGATTTCGAAAATTCCAAGAATGAGATTTCTCCATGCCAGTGACGCTCACAACCGCCGTAACCGATTGGCCAGCCACCGTCGCGGAAACGGTGGTCTGTCCGTTCGCAATCGGAACTAACGTGCCGTGTTCCATGGACGCGATGTTGGTGTCTGCGACCGACCATTCGATCCCATCTCGAACCTGTGCTCCAAGTCCATATGAGTCTTGATGCTGAATCAACAGAGACTGGCGAGCCTTGGACCCCGTGAGGTTTATAGTCTGCGGCAATACGACGAGCGCTTCGGCTGCGGGGCAAGTCTTAGCGGCAACCAGCAAAACGGTAAACAGAAACTTCAGCCAACAAGCCCATTGCAGCGAGCAATTACGTATCATGCGATCAACTTTTAAGTGAGAGCGGATTGACATATATACCAACCCGAAGCGTAAGCGAGGCAATTCGCGCGGACCTCGCTTACGCTTCGGGTTGGTGTGACGCATAACGTTTTCTGCGGGTCTACTTAGTGGAACAATGAACGAAGCTGAGTTTGAACTCTAAACGAATAACTCGTGGATATCTCTTTTGCCAAAGTCGACGATTCCAAATGGGCGACCCGAGGGGCCGGGGAGATGAGTTTCGAGATTAAAGCCTAGTCCGCGAAAGATGGTGGCTACCACTTCGCTGGGATCCACCGGGCGCTCAGCCGGAACACCACCGATCGGATCGCTTCTGCCAATTACACGCCCACCCTTTACTCCGGCTCCAGCAAAGTAGGTAGTAAAACATTGCGGCCAGTGATCTCTGCCACCTGCCGGATTGACGCGTGGAGTGCGCCCAAACTCTGCCAAATTACAGACCATGGTTGTGTCGAGCATCCCTCGATCCACCAAATCTTCGATCAACGCACTGTAAGCCTGGTCGTACATGGGCGCAACAATATTCTTCATGCCTTCGATTGACGTGAATGGCTTCGAGCCATGGATGTCCCAGGTGATCTCATCGAAAACGGTGAGAAACGTATTGATCGTGACGAAACGAACACCCGCTTCGATCAACCGACGTGACAGGAGGCAGCATTGGCCGAATCGTGACATCCCGTAGCGATCGCGAACCGACTGTGGCTCTTTCGATAAATCGAAGGCCTCGCGAGCTTGAGTGCTGGTCATCAATCGGTATGCGGCTTGGAAATTGTTGTCCAGCAACCGTGCGTTTTCAGTAGCCTCGAAGTTCTTGACTGTGTTGTCGACCAGGTCTCGCATCCGCCGGCGTCGATCGAGTCGCACTTCGCCGATTTCGGGCGGGGGTAACAAGTCGGGTACTTTGAAGTTTGGCTGCGAGGGGTCAGCCATGAGAGCAAACGGATCGTAGGCTTTTCCTAAGAATCCACCGGCTTGCCCATTGGGAAGATTGCCACCTCCCCGTCCCATCAATTCTGGTAGCACTACGAAGGGCGGCAAATCGGACTTTCGGCCTCGAAGATAACTGACAACGGCACCGGGGTGGGGCGAGTTCACTCCGCCCGTGAATAGGCGGCCGGTCTGCATCATCTGCCATCCGGCATCGTGGACGGCGGCGCCAGTATGAAAGCACGAACGAACGACTGAAAACTTATCAGCGACTTGCGCATGCTTCGGGAGAATTTCCGAGATCTGAATATCCGGCGACTTCGTCGAAATGGGTTGGAAGGGTCCGCGAATTTCGGCGGGTGCATCCGGCTTCATATCGAAAGTATCGATATGGCTGGGGGCTCCCAAATTAAAGATCATGATGCAGGCTCGGTCGTCGAAGCGCTTATCCACCGCGCCACGTTCTTTAGCCGCCAGAAATTCTGGAAGGGAGAGCCCGATAGCTCCTAACGCACCAACTTGCATGAAGTCGCGTCGAGTAACACCATTACAGGTTTTGGCCTGACCTTCGCCGCTGAACTTGAGCATACGTCGCCTCCATGAAGCGATTCAAGTTATTATGAGGGAACGTTTTGAGGCTAACACAGCCATGAGTAGGGGTCAAGCAAGCGAGCTTTCATCCGTCCTGCAATCGAGGTCTTTTAGAAGCGGCAGTTTTGTCGCGTCAAAGGCTCAACCAATAAGGCCATAGAAGTGACCGCGATGAATGACTATCGCATCGGAAGTACGATTGGCGTCACTGTGGGGCAAGC
>JANNPR010001045.1:0-4225 GCA_031400345.1 Planctomycetota bacterium
CCCTGTTGAATCTAACTCCGGCGGGTCGGACCCGGTTTCGCCTGCCCAAGGCAGACGTCCCCGTTGAGTTTTGTCCACGCGACACAGAGCCGCAAGCGATGAACGCGGTGCTGGACACAATCGTGCTGGAGCCCGACAAGAAGTGCTTTTCGCTTTGCTGGCGGGCGTCAATTCCGCTGCGCAGGAACATGTTTGAAGTTCCCATGGGAATCGTCGGGCGAATGCCACGAGGCTGGTATCGAGCGCGAGAGCTGGGCAAGACGTATTACAGCAACTTGCAGGAACTCGTTGCGGATCGAAATTCTTAACACCCTTTGAAAGCTCGGGAGTATAGTTCGTGAAACCGCTTGCCGTACTGGCCACTGGCATGATTACTGGAGTCGGTCTCGATGCGTCGTCGTCGTGCGCGGCGATGCGCTGTGCCCTCGACCGCTTCGAGGAAACCCGGTTCATGGATAAAGGTGGCGAGTGGATCATCGGCTCCTCGGTGCCTCTCGATCCTCCGTCGCGCGGCCGAGAAAAGATCCTACGAATGACCGCGTCGGTTATTGCCGAATGCTTTTCGTCGCTTCAAGGTCTATCACCGAGCAAGGTTCCCATCCTATTATGTTTGGCTGAAGCAGACCGTCCGGGACGAATCGAGGGACTGGATCAGTCGCTCCTTATCGATGTATCCAAGCAGCTTAAAATCTCCCTCCATCCCGCGTCGGGCGTGATTGCCAACGGTCGCGTTGGTGGCGTGGAAGCGATTCGCCGGGCCGGGGAATTGATCGATCAGGGATATCCCCATTGCCTCATTGTGGGAGTGGACTGTTTCCTGGTTGGACCAACGCTAGCCAGCTTTGAAGAGAAGAATCGACTGCTCACGAGCCTGAATTCCGACGGGTTCATTCCGGGCGAGGCCGGCGCTGCGATTCTGCTCGGTCCCACCGATGGAGGTGCACATCAGATGTTGTGTCTGGGTATAGGATTCGGTCGCGAGAACGCTACCGTTGAATCCGAGGAACCGCTTCGCGCCGACGGCTTGGCTGAGGCATTCCGAGCCGCGATTAACGACGCCGGCTGCTCGTTTGAAAAGGTGGACTATCGCATTACCGACGCCAACGGCGAACAGTACCGTTTCAAGGAAGCTGCGCTCGCCATGAGCCGCACGATGCGCGTGCTCAAGCCCGAGTTCGATATTTGGCATCCGGCCGATTGTATCGGCGAAATCGGAGCGGCAATCGTTCCGTGCGCGGTGGGTGTCGCTCGAGCCGCCGCGGCCAAGGGTTACGCGCCGGGCCAAGGGGCCCTGTGCCACTTTGGCAACGACGACGGCGAACGGGCTGCGATGATTCTGCGATATTCAGATAGTGGAGCTGCGTAATGGCCAACCAAGTCTACGCCAATGGTCGAGAAGTCTCATGCAAGTCGGGGAGCGGCAAGTCAATTTGCGCCTTCCCGGATGTCTGCTTCACGCCGCCCCTAACTCCTGCAACGCCCCCTGGCGTGCCGATTCCGTATCCCAATACGGGCATGACGACCGACACCACCAGCGGCAGCAAGACCGTAAAGATCACGGGCAAGGAGGTAATGCTCAAGAACAAGTCCTACTTCTCAACGAGTACGGGCGACGAGGCTGGCTGCGCTCCCAAAAAGGGCGTTGTTACCAGCATGAACAAAGGAAAGGTGTATTTCAACGCTTGGTCGATGGACGTAAAGATTGAAGGCGAGAACGTGGTGCGTCACCTCGACATCACCACGCATAACCACGCGTCCTTTCCAGGCAACTCGCCAACGTGGCCGTTCTTAGACGCCGCAGATTTCGCAGAGGGCAGCACTACACCTTGCGCAGAACTTGCTAAGAAGGTCAAAGATGCCTGCGTAGGAAAAGAAGGAGAGCCGCCGAAGGGTTTCGTCAAATTTACGCAACCTGCACGGAAAGGTGCCCCGGTAGATGTCAAGCGCTTTGAGTCCATGGACAAAATGTGTGAAGATGGCGACTGCAGGGAAGCAATGAAGTGCGTCGTTTCACCGTATGCGCCAAACAACTGTTGCCCCGAAGGGGGCAAAAAGGGGGCTAAGAAGCCGACTCCCCACCACATTGTGCCCAAATCTCAATTTCATGAAATGGGTAAAGAGAACTCCGCCATCCCACTCGCCTCGGGAGGGAACTACAATCCTGACAAAGCTCCCTGCATTTGCGTTAGCGGTGAAGACACGGCTGAAGGGGATCATGGCGATATTCATGCTAAAACGAACACGAAAACTCGGAAAGCGGTAGGTGTTGCGCCTCGTACACAGATCCCAGACGACAAGCGCTGGACCGTTGGCCAAGCCGAGGAGATAGGTGCGCAATCCGTTTGTGAGGTGCTGACCGAATGCGACCCAAAGTGCATCCAGAATCAGGTGCGCAAAGGTCACGAAGGGCCGCCGCCCCCAGAAGAGCCGCTGAAAGTACAGACATCCGACGAGGTTCGACCGACCACCGCCGGACGGGAAGAGACTGCGCCGGCAACGGGCCCTGCTGTCGGTCCAGGCTCATAAGGAGGCTAGCATGACTGATCACCCGCTTAATCAGCTAAGCATTCGCAAAGGCGTCGTGCAGCAACATGACACGGGTTATCTGTTGGCGTGCGATCCCAAGGAGGCGGAAAGGACTGGATATGTCAAAATCTTCAAATGGCACAAAGGAGCGTTCGCTGGGAGTTGGGCCAACTTCAACGCCCATACTATTTGCCTCATTGCCGATCCAGTCTTGGCGTTGCTATTCATGTCATCGAGTGGGAATTACGCCATCCACTCCAAGACAAGTGTTGTCGGCAACGTATTCGAGGATAGCCAGCCAGAACCCAAGGAAACCAGATACGGCGACATGCGGTCAGTCTCGGAAATCGGAGGCAAAGCCTATGCGGTAGGCTTCGATGGCACGGTTTTTCGGCTTGACGGCCTCAAGAAATGGACGCGCATTGATGAAGGCCTTCCCCTTAACTTCGATATTTCAGCCATTCACGGTTTCGATGCTTCGGATATTTATGCCGTCGGTTTTGCCGGCGAGGTGTGGCAATTCGACGGTCGCAAATGGACGAAGCGAGATCTGCCGACGAATTTGAATTTCACCAGCGTGAAATGCGCAAAGGACGGGAAGGTCTATGTCGCGGGACATGCCGGCATCTTGGTCCGCGGCCGGGAAGACACGTGGGAGATCGTGAACCACGAGAAGACGACGGATAAGGTGTGGGGCGTCGAGTGGTTTATGGGAAACGTGTACCTATCAACGTTGTCACACGTCTACCGACTCAACGAGGAAAAACTCGACCTGGTGGACTTCGGAGACAATCCGCCAGAGACCACATACAAACTCAGTGCAGCGAAGGACGTAATGTGGTCTATTGGTGCCAAGGACGTGATGTCCTTCAACGGCAAAACGTGGACGAGGATTGTATAGCCGCCCCGCCGTCGGGAGGTGTCGTGAAGATCGTCTTGCCCACGCTCTGGCAGCACGCGGAGGAGGCGGCCCTGCTGTGGCTTCGCCGCGATCGCGCCGTAAGTGAGCCACACTTCGACCTGGCGGATTTGGCCAAACTCGATAGCCGCCTCGAGGCAAATCTCGACGGCCTACGGATCGCGGAACAGAATGAGCCGCGTGTCGCCTGGGAAGTGTGCGAGCAGGAGCTTCAGTGGGCAGAACCAGGTGAAGTGTTTTCGGCCGCCATCCTGGCCTGGGAAAGCGGCCAAGAGAAACGCATCCGGCCGGTGATGAAAGCCGCGGCCAAGTCCTATGAATGTTCGCGGGCGCTCGTGTCGTCTCTGGGATGGCTTACAGACGAGCACGCTAAGCCGCACATCGACCGATTGCTTGCACATTCCAAAGCGTTCCAGCGCCGGGTGGGCATCGCGGCCTGCGCGGTGCGAGGCCGCGATCCGGGCGAGGCGCTCGCGAAGGCGCTCTCCAGCTCGGATAAACTGCTCAAGGCACGGGCATTTAGGGCCATTGGCGAACTCGCGCGGCGAGACTTGCTGCCGGCGGCGACCGAGGCGTTGCGGTCCCGCGATCCGGACTGCAAGTTCGCGGCGGCCTGGTCTCTGGCACGGTTGAGCGACGATTCCAAGGCAATCGAGGTGCTGAAAAAGGTTGTGGAGTCACGGGCCCTTGGCAACGATCAAATGCGACGGCCAGAATATGCATCATGCTTTCCGCGAGCGCTGCAACTCGTACTGAAGAAAATGGAAGTGAAGGCCGCCG
>JANNPR010001051.1:0-3010 GCA_031400345.1 Planctomycetota bacterium
AGGAACTCGACAACGAGGCCAGTGGCACACTGTCACCTACCCACCCTACGACATGCCCACCGTCCTGTTACACGCGGCCGAACCGCTTGTCTAGTTCGCCGCGACTAAAGACCAACGCAGTTGGCCGACCGTGCGGGCAATGATGCGAATCCTGAAATAGGTGCCGTTGGTCGAGCAAGGCGGTTACTTCTTCAGGAGCAAGTTGATCGCCTGCCTTGACAGCCGCTTTGCAGGCGATCATGTGTAACAACTCGTCCAGCAGGTCGCGACGTTCCGGCGCTTTGCCGCCAGCCATAAGTTGCTCAATCACCTGCCGCACTATTTCTCCAGGACTGATGTTCGCTAACATTGCCGGATAGCTGGTCACCAGAATTGTATCGCCCCCGAACGGCTCCACGCCGATTCCAAGTTGGGCTAGGACCTCCGCTGAATCCAAGGCAATCGCAGCTTCGGGAGGTGTCAAGTTGACTGGCTCGGGTACCAGCAATCGTTGAGTTTCAACCCTCCCATCAAGGATCCGCACCCTGAGCTGCTCGTAGAGAATCCTTTCGTGGAGCGCATGTTGATCGATGATAACTATCCCGTCGTCATTTTCCGTGACCAAGTATCGGTTCTGCAATTGAATGCCGAAATTCGTAACGAGATGATCTGGGCGCGACGGTGTCGCCGTATAAGTCCCCGGTGCCGTAGGGGCTGGAACTTGATGATTGGGAGTTGAGAACGACGCCGGCGGAATCCCTGGACCCAACTGCCCCGTTCCCGCAGGCATCGGATGATATCCGGCGTTCGGACCGACCAACGTCCTCGGATCGGTTCGCATTCCGGATGAGAACGGTCGGAATTCAGGCGTCTGTTGCGTAGGGAACTGCAATGAACGATCGACCGCGGGATTCGATGACAACCCGGAGCCCGGTGCGGTCAACTGGCCCTTTGCCCAGCTCACAAGTTGTTGCTGGTGTTGCATCAGACGCTCGCTGTCCATCGCCATCGCTGGTTCACTGCTGTGAACACCGGAAAGATGCGCCTTTGGCGTGAGATCGGTCGACAGGAACTTTTTGCGTAAAGCCCCGAGCAGCTGACTATAAAGCCGGCCGGAGTCCTGAAATCGCACCTCGAGTTTGGTCGGGTGAACGTTAACATCTACGGAGGCCGGGGGCATCTCTAACTTGAGAAATGCAATCGGAAAGCGCCCGACCATCAACAGACCGCGATACGCTTCGCCCAATGCATGTTGCAACGAACGATCGCGAATACAACGTCCGTTCAAAAACAGGTATTGAAGTCGATTGTTGCCTCGGTTAATGCTGGGGTCGGCAACATAACCGCTTACCTTGATATCGCCGTCCGCGCTTTCGACCCAGATCAATGCGTCTCCCACTTCGCCACGGAAGAATGCCAGAACGCGTTCGCGCCAGTTCGCGACAGGGGGCAAGTCATACAATGTGCGATCGTTGTGTCGCAAGTTGAAGTGCACGTCAGGATTAGCCAGAGCGATGCGGGTGAACGATTCGCTGCAGTGTCCCAACTCTGTCTGTGCGCTTTTCAAAAACTTTCGGCGCACCGGCGTATTGAAAAACAAGTTGCGAATTTCGATCGTCGTTCCCAGTGGGCAGCCACTGGGACACGGACCACGTACCGTCCCTCCGTCGACTTCTAGCTCCGTCCCAGCATTCTGTTCGGCTATTCGGCTGCGGATGATGAATTGACTCACCTCCGAGATCGATGCCAGTGCTTCGCCACGGAAACCTAGCGTGCGCACGGAAAACAGATCGTCGGCACTCGATATCTTGCTGGTAGCATGCGCGGCAATCGCAAGTGTCAATTGGTCGGGAGCGATACCACAGCCATTGTCAGCCACGCGGACCAGTTCTAATCCACCCCCCTCAAGCGAGATATCAATTCGTTTTGCTCCCGCATCGACGGAATTCTCCAGCAGCTCTTTCACGACGCTGGCCGGACGTTCGATGACTTCCCCGGCGGCAATCTTGTTGATCACGGATTGCGACAGCTGCTTAATGTCTGGCATAGATTAGCCTCTTGCCTAACCGCTGGTGTGTTACGTTCGACGCCCTCCGAAATTGGAGATGTTCACCAGCTACACATGCCTAAAGGTTGAACTTGTCGAGCTTACGGTAGAGCGTGCGGGCACCGATTCCCAGGATTCTGGCCGCTTCTTCCCGATTACCGTTAGTCAGCTTCAGGGTTTGCTCGATCGCCCAACGCTCGATCAGATCCATCGGTTTGCCGATCAGATCCACAGGACCCTCGACAAGCGGGGAAGACGGTGTTTCAGCGGCCTCGGTCAGTTCTGGCGGTAAATCGTCGACGTCTAAAATACCATCAGCGTCGAGCACCACCATGCTATCTACAGCATTCCGGAGTTCGCGAACATTGCCTGGCCAGTGATAACCAAACAGTCGCCGAGTTACCGCGGGCGAAATACTTTTGACGTTTTTTTGGTAACGCTTAACCGCGTGACGTCGGAAGAAGTCAACCAGTGGAACGATATCGTCGCGCCGGTCCGCCAGCGGCGGGAGGTCCACGGTGACTACCTTCAGTCGAAAATACAAATCGTTTCGAAAAGTTCCATTGGCAATCGCGTGTTCCAGATCACGGTTCGTGGCCGAGAGCACTCGCACGTTTACCGGTATCGTTTTATTGTCACCCACACGCGTAATGTGCCGGTCTTCCAATACTCGCAACAACTTAATTTGAGTAGGGATCGGCATGTCACCGACTTCATCCAGGAAAAGCGTCCCTCCATTGGCGTATTCGAATTTGCCTACGCGATCCGTCAACGCATCCGTGAAGGAACCCTTTACGTGGCCGAACAACTCCGATTCGACCAAGTGTTCCGCAACCGCTCCGCAGTTGATCGCTACAAATGGCTTTTTCTTGCGCGGACTGTTTTGGTGTATTGCTTGAGCCGGCGCGCAGCTGCTGCTGGCGGCGGGCAACGGCAAGGGTTTCGCCGCCGAGACGGCCGAGCTGCTGGCCGAGACGCGCAAGG
>JANNPR010001066.1:0-3394 GCA_031400345.1 Planctomycetota bacterium
GGAATCAGCTGGTACACCAGTGGAATCGACCGGTGCACCAGACTCGAGTCCGGAAGCCCAAACGTAACGGACCATGCCACGTATAAATCGCTGACATAGACAATATTGTTTAGAAGTCGATCACCCCGGGACGTTACCGGGGATTGAATATTTTTCCAAAGTGGGTTCTAGTTGATTTGATGCCGTTTCCGCTGAACGCGGTATCAAGGCTGAGAAAGGAATTTTTGCGCCATGTCTGCAACTGCTGAGACTGCCGGTGATCTCAAAGAATTGGGTGACAAGATTGTTGGCTTGACCTTGAAGCAAGCCAAAGAATTAAGCGATTACATCAAAGATACTTATGGTATTGAGCCTGCGTCGGGTGGTGCGGTGATGATGGCGGCACCTCAGGATGGCGGAGGTGGTGCAGCGGCCGCTGCGGTTCAGACCGAGTTCGACGTCGTGTTGGCCAGTGCCGGCGATAAGAAGCTGGAGGTGGTCAAGGCCGTGAAAAACATCACTGGTTCGACACTGATGGAAGCAAAGAAGGTCGTAGACGGCGCTCCTTCCACGATCAAACAGAAGGCCTCTAAAGAGGACGCTGATAAGATCAAGGCTGAGTTGGAGAAAGCTGGAGCTACCGTACAGCTCAAGTAGTTTCGGTTGGAATATGCATGGACGCGATATGGCAACGCGCGCCAGCGCGGGTGGATAACGATACTTGATCAGTTTAGCACTGTATCAGAAGCCTTTTTCTTGCTTCAACTATCCCGGGTGATACTCTGCGCGGACGGCGATCGCACGAGCGACCGCCGTTTAGCGTTTTTAGACCAACGTTCATTACGGACGGGTATGACACACTGCGAAATTCATAACCCAATTCCTGGGAAGGAGATATCTGGCCTATGGCAGTCACGACTCAGCGACGGCTAACTCCAGCGGATGTTCGACGATTTGGAAGCGGACGCGAAACGTTTGCGATTCCCGACCTCACGCGCATTCAGACAGCAAGCTATGCCGCATTTCTACAAGAAGATTTGGACATCGACAGACGCCGCGATCAGGGCCTGGAAAGCGTCTTGCGCGAAATTTTCCCAATCGAAAGCTACGACAAGCAACTGAAATTGGAATATGTCCGTTACGAGTTAGGAAAGCCTCGGTACACCCCCGATGAGTGCCGTCAACTTCGCTTGACGTATGGACGACCGTTTCGGGTTTGGCTGAGACTAAACAAAGAACAACCCGTCGAGGAAGAGGTGTACCTAGGGGACATTCCCATCATGCTCGGCGGTGGCGAATTTATCATCAACGGTGCCGAACGCGTTGTCGTTAGCCAGCTGCATCGCAGTCCGGGCGTCGACTTTGTGATGGAACAGGATACGACATCCGAGCGAAAGCTTCCAAGCTGTCGGATTATTCCCGAACGCGGTAGCTGGATTGAATGTAACGTGACGAAGCGAGATTCGCTGAATGTCCGCATTGATCAAAGCGGCAAGTTTTCGGCCATGACCTTATTACGCGCCATGAGTCCCAAATATGGCTCGGACGCAGAAATCTTGCGCGTTTTTTACGAGGCCACTACAGAGAAGGTGGTGGATGGTCGTAGCGTTGGCAAAATCGAGGGAAAGATCGCGGTGGACGACATTGTCTACCCCATGGGAAACGAGCACGCCGGCGAAATCATTGTTGAGGCAGGCCAGAAGATTACCAAGAACGCCGCCGAACTGATCTGTACTTCCGGTAACACCAAAGTGGAAGTGATCGCACTACCGAAGTCGACTTTAATTATGAGCAGTTTGGCCGAGGACACCACGTCCAGCCATGAAGAGGCCTTGCTGCGCATTTATCAGCGACTTCGTCCTGGTAATCCTCCGCAGCTTGAAAAAGCGAGAACCCTGTTCCAGGAGAAGTTCTACGATGTCAACCGCTATCGCCTGGGACGGGTTGGCAGGTTTCGCATCAATCGCAAGTTGAAACTTAGCGTTTCCGAGAAGGAAATGACCTTGCGGCCAGAGGATTTGATTGCCTCGATCGCTTATTTGATGGAACTGACATTGTCCGGCGGCGACGCTCAGCTGGATGACATCGATCATTTGGGAAATCGCCGTCTGCGGACGATTGATGAGCTCGCTTGCGACGAACTGCGTAAGGGTTTTCTAAAGCTACGCCGCACCGTTCAGGAGCGCATGAGTCTCAAGGAAGTCACCGACATGACTCCTCGCAGCCTGGTGAACCCGAAGAGCATTTCGGCAGCGATCGAATACTTTTTTGGTCGAGGCGAACTCTCACAAGTCGTCGACCAAACCAACCCGTTATCTCAGCTTACGCACGAGAGGCGATTGTCGGCATTGGGTCCTGGCGGCTTGAATCGCAAACGGGCCGGATTCGAGGTTCGCGACGTCCATATTTCGCACTACGGCAGAATCTGTCCGATCGAAACGCCAGAAGGTACGAATATCGGACTAATCTCCAGCCTAGCCATCTACGCGGGAGTGGATGACTATGGTTTCTTGATCACGCCCTATCGAAAAGTTTCCAAAGGTAAAGTTACGGAAGAAATCGTCTGGCTGCGCGCCGACGAGGAGTCCGAAGTGTTTGTGGCCCCCGCTGACACGCAAGTGGACGATGGGAAACTGGGCGGCGGTACGACATTAATCGCCCGATACCGATCTGATTTTGAAATGGTCCAGCCCGATCAAGTTCAATACATGGACATTGCGCCGAGTCAGATGGTGGGCGTGTCCGCCGGGCTGATTCCTTTTCTGGAACACGACGACGCCAACCGCGCGCTAATGGGATCCAACATGCAGCGCCAAGCCGTACCGCTAATGGTGACCGAGCCACCGATTGTTGGCACGGGTATGGAACGTGAGGTGGCGAGAAATTCGAGCATGTTAGTTCGCGCTCGGCGGGCAGGGAAGATTTCGTATGTGGATGCGAATCGCATCGAAATTGGTGGCGACGTCTACGAAATGCGAAAGTTTGTGGGCCTCAACGAGCGTACCTGCTTGAATCAAAAGCCGATCATCCGACTTGGCGATAAGGTTGAAAAAGGCCAGGTTATCGCTGACGGTGCCGCCACCTATTACGGTGAACTGGCGCTCGGCAGAAATGTGCTCGTCGGGTTCATGGCATTCGACGGTTACAACTTCGAGGATGCCATTATCATCAGCGAAGAGCTCGTCAAGAATGACACGTATACCTCGATCCATATCGAAGAATTCGATGTGGAAATTCGCGAAACAAAGCTTGGACGCGAAGAATTTACCCGAGACATTCCGAACGTCAGTGAGAAAGCCCTGCGCAACTTGGACGAGAGCGGAATCATCCGCGTTGGTACTTTTGTCCGTCCGGGCGACATCCTGGTTGGTAAGGTTTCTCCCAAGTCAAAAACCGAATTGACGCCTGAAGAGAA
>JANNPR010001082.1:0-4422 GCA_031400345.1 Planctomycetota bacterium
CCTAATACACTGGAGCCGGGAAACTGAACAAAAACAAACTCGGGCCGAATGCATTTTGTGATCTTGACACACTCAAACTGCGCGGGTCCCCCCTGCTCTACAATGGTCGTAAGGAGAACGACCATGACTGTAGTCCACCGCACCGCCTTCGAGCCCATCTACGCTGGTCAACCACGCTGGGAAATCGGCAGGCCACAACAGGTATTTCTCAACGTGGCGTATCAGATCGCGGGGTCGATCCTGGATTCCGGCTGCGGGACGGGCGATAACGCCTTCTACTTGTGGAATTCTGTTTCATCTATCTATTTCACCCATCACGATGTCGAGTGATCCGACGATGGCGGGAACGTCGGCAATTAAGCACCCGCGACAGATATCCGAGCTCACAGAAAGGTTGCAGAAAGAGCTGCTTCGCGCGCGCACTCGCCAAGGAATGGAAGAACCGTCGCTAATGACGTAGAAACCCATTTGTCCTCGAGGTGCCTCTGTTTCGAGATATGCTTCACCCTTCGGCAATTTCTGGGTCAACTTAATGGGCTGACCCCAATCTCCCTTAGCGCAACTGTAGCGGTCGATGGCCTGTCGCACCAAATCGACCGACTGCACAACCTCGAGCATGCGAACGTAGAACCGGTGCCAGCAATCGCCAAGCACTGCCTGCCGCGGAACCGGCGGATAATCGTGATCTTTTGGATAGTGACCGTTTTTCTGAACGATCACTTCGAAGGCATATCCCTGGTACATTTCGGTACATCGTTCCTCACCGTCACGTCGCAGATCGTAGTCCACACCGCTGCCTCGCAAGACTGGGCCGGTGCAGCCGTAGGAAATGGCCATCTCGGCAGGCAGTACACCGATGTTGGCCGTCCGCTTGATAAATATGGAATTGGTGGTGAGGAGCGTGTGATATTCCTGGATGACCGGCATGAATTGGTCCAGAAACTGTTCGCAACGCTGCAACCAGCCCGGCGGCAAGTCGGAGGTCGCGCCCCCCGGCGTGAAGTAGCTGTAAGTCAGTCTTGCGCCGCAAGCTTCTTCAAATAAGTCGAGTATTTTTTCTCGTTCGCGGAAGGCGTACAGAAAGGGACTAAACGTTCCAAGATCGAGACCATAGGCGCCCATCCCCACCAGATGGCTGGCGATGCGGCCCATCTCAGCTATCAGAACTCGCAAGTGACGAGCCTTTTCAGGTAGCTGGTGTTGCAAAAGTTTCTCGACACATAGAGACCAGCCCACGTTCATGTTCATTCCGGCCAGATAGTCCATACGGTCGGTGTAGGGGATCCACTGGCGCGGAGTCAGATTCTCGCCAATTTTCTCGGCGCAGCGATGCAGGTAGCCGATATGCGGTTCTATTTCCGAAACGATCTCGCCATCCGTTCGCAGGACCAATCGTAATACACCGTGGGTGCTGGGATGCTGCGGCCCCATGTTGACCAGCATTTCGTCGGTGCGGACGTCGAACTCAATGATCCGGGGATCGTCAATATAAGTCGCCATTTTATCGCCCCCGAATTCCGTGATATTCCAATGGCATCTCGTAATCTTTTCGCAATGGATGTCCAACCCAATCTTCGGCGCAAAGAATACGGATCAAATTTGGGTGACCTGTAAACCACACACCCGACAGATCGAACACCTCCCGCTCATGCCAATCGGCAGTTCGCCAGATCGTCGATACGGTGGGAAGTTCAGGTAACTGTCCCTGGACGTCATCCTTCCAGCGCGGCAGCTTAACCTTTAGAACTAACGAATGTTTTTTTGTAATGCTGGAAAGATGATAAACGACTTCCAAATGCGGCTCCCAAGTAATTTTGGCGGCCTTTTTCGGATCGGGCTCACACCAGTCGACGCCCGTGATGCAGTTCAACATATTGAACTGCAACGCCGGATCGTCACGTAAAAAGCGGCACACATCGACTAGGCCGTCGGGCGTGACTTCGATCCAAGGATCGAGAGCTTCTAGGTTGCAGCCCGATACGTCATCGCCAAACTGTTTTTTTAGCACTTCGTAGAGATTCGGACTGGACATGATTGGCATCTCGAAAATTAAAGTCGATCGCTGCGATCCACCGGGCGTTGCAACCGGAACGTCAGCCGAACCACGCTAGACAGAGACCAACTGTTCCTGTCCTGCCGATTCAAAATGGTTCGTTTTTACGCGCCGAGACCTCTGCTGGCTGACCGCACGCACCCAGTCAAGGTCACCTCGTTTCCACACGTAAGCGAACCCCACAATTAAAACGAAAAAGAAGAGCATGATGTCAATCAACGTTACCCAAGCCAACTGACGGGCACTTTGCTTGGCGATTGATTCGGCCCGAACCAAATCGTCCGACGTTGAAGGAATTTGACCAACCAAACTTCGAGGAACCAAGGTTGTTACGGTCGGATGGCGAACGCCTAACTCCTGGTACAGGTAGGTGGCGTCCTGGGTTAGCAAGAGCCGGCCTTCCTGCCGCGCCACCACCTGGAAGCCGTTATCGGCCAAATTGGCCGACTTGCCGAAGACGGTCGCCCAGGGAAAGAAAAACGCAACTTCGACATCAAAAATGATGAACAATAGTGCTACTACGTAAAATCGCACGTCGAACTGTACGAATCCAGAGCCAATCGTTGGCTCCCCGCATTCATAGATTTCTAATTTCTCTGCATGCGGATTGGCCGGACGCACAAAGCGGCCAATCAACAAATTCACAAACAAAAACACTACCCCAACTGAAGCAAAAAGCGCCAGATAGCCAACGATTCCGATCGACGATTCAAGACCAGGTGCCATTCGAAAATCCAACCCTAATGATGTAGTAGGCACACTCCGTGTGCCGTCACCGCACACGGAGTGCGCCTTTCACAACGGCTTGCCTACTGTTAGGCAGCGATCTCAGTCTACGTTGTCGAGATTTTAGACGAGCCTCTCTAGTTTGCAAGGCGTGGAAGATTACCGATGTAGTAGGCACATTCCTTATGCCATGACGCCACACAGAGTGCGCTTACGACAACCGAGTTGCGGAGGTTCCTTTCGCGATCGGAACGACAACGTCATAATCTTCGCCAGGACCTTTCTCAATGCATCTGTTCCGTGCCTGGGACTTTGGATCATGGTTTGGATCGCTGAAACATCGCCGCTGATACCTCGACCACGCATCTTAGAAATCGTTGCCGAGGCCATACGACAAGCGCGCCAACGACTGTGTGCTCGGCCACTTCGGGTGTTGTTGCTACCTCCGGATATCACTCGCATGCACTCGGGAGCGGGCTGGATCACCGAGGCATTCTATCAGCAGCTCGAAGGAGAAGCCGAAGTACATCTAATTCCGACACTGGGGCAACACGAACCCCATACGGTCGAACAGAATCGTGCGATGTTCGGTACGATTCCGCAAGAGCGGATTCACTCGCACGACTGGCGTCATGGCGTTGTCCAGGTCGGGCAGATTGAGGCAGATTACGTAAGCTCTGTTTCCCGAGGGGTGGCCGATTGGGCCATTCCGATTTGGCTCAATCGCAAGCTTATGCAAGATCGTTGGGATTGGATCATCAACATCGGACACGTGGTGCCGCATGAAGTTCTAGGTTTTGCAAATCACAACAAAAATTATTTCATTGGCTTGGGAGGAAAAGAAACGATCTGTGCGGCTCACATGGCGGCCGCCTGTTGTGGAATTGAAAACAACCTTGGGAACTTGCTAACTCCGGTGCGACAGTGCTTCAACAAAGCGGAGACGGAATTCCTGAGCGACCTTCCGGACTTCTATGTGCAAGTCGTATTGGCCAGGGAACCGCAAGGAAAACTCGTACACACCGGTGTATTTGTCGGCGACGACTTGGAAACATACCTAACCGCGGCTCGTCAGTCTCGCGACCAAAACATAACCCTAGTCGACGAACCGCTAAACAAGATAATCTGCGTCATGCAAGGGGACGAGTTTTTTAGCACTTGGGTGGCAAATAAGGCTGTGTATCGAACTCGCATGGCGATGGCAGATGGCGGCGAATTAATCATCATTGCTCCGGGGCTAAAGAGATTCGGCGAACAACCGGACGTTGATGCCTTTATTCGCAAATTCGGCTATTGCGGCACGCCGCGAGTCATGGAACTTTACGAACAACATGCGGAGATGAAGGACCTAGCCCATGCCACCGCGCATCTAATACATGGTTCTTCCGAGAGCCGATTTCGGATTACGTATGCGCCAGGTCATCTTCATCGCCGCGACATAGAACAGGTGAACTTCGAGTACACAGATCTAGCGGAGACGTTGGCCCGTTATCCTGTGGATCGCCTACGCGAGGGTTTCAATGAAGTTCATGGCGAACGAGTGTTTTTCATACCGACACCTTCCGCCGGACTGTGGTCCACTCGAGAAAAGTTGTACGAGCGTGAAACTGGATTCGGTGATTAGTAGTAGGCACACTCCGTAT
>JANNPR010001131.1:0-2800 GCA_031400345.1 Planctomycetota bacterium
TCTTGCATTTTGGCAATTTCCTTGGGCTTGTCCCAACCGAATCTTCCCCGCAACTTGCCCCAACGATCGACCACCATCAGTCGTTCGGAATGCGTTTGCTTATCGACCGCGACTTCGTAGACCTCGGCGCCGATCCGACGAATGTACAATAGATCGCCAGTCAAGAATTTCCACTGCTTGGCATTGGCGTTGAAGAGCTCCGAGTAACGTTGGAGTGCGGTCGGCGTATCCATTTCTGGATCACAAGTGATGCTGACAAATCGCACACCCTTCGGTCCAAACTCGCGGCAGATTTCTTGGATTCGAGCATTTTCCGCACGGCAAACCGACGGGCACGTCGCGAAGAAAAAATTCACGACATGAACATGCCCCTTCAGTTCAGCGGTGCCAAAAGGCTTTCCGGTTTGATCCGTGAGTGAGTAATCAGATAACCACTCAGGAAGCTTACTTTTTTCGGTGACCCGTATTCGCTTGGTTTCGGACCGGGCATGAATTTTTCGGGCCACCCACACCAGCATTAGTCCTGAAAAGGCAAACATGACCGCCAGCCAAAATGCGACGGCGCGGCTCATAACAAATCTCCTGTGGTACGTCGAGCGGAAATCTTGCAGGCCGCTGCAAAAGCTCCCACGGCGAAAAGCATCGTCACCCACCAACATGTGACGAGCGAGGGCGAGTAAAAATCGGTAGGCAGGACCGTATCGTAAATCAAACGTCGCGCGCCCGCTACACAGTAAGTCAACGGATTCAACCGCATAACCCAGTGCAAGACCAAGGAACTGAGTCCCAAACCAGGCGAATTAGCCGGTACGGGCCAAAAAGCTCCCGAAAGTAACCACATTGGCATTAACAGCAAGTTCATAATCGCATGAAACCCCTGAGTCGATTCCATACGCCAGGCAATCACAAATCCTAAGGAAGTCAAACCGACCGCCGACGAGAACAACAACACAGCAAGTGCCGCGATTCGGCCGACTCCCATGTCTAACTGCAACGATAGCGCAAGCACCAGAAAGAACAATCCTTGAACGAAAGCGATCAGCGATCCGCCCAATACTTTGCCCAAAACCATCGACCATCTTGGAACCGGCGCTACCAACACCGACTGCAAGAATCCCTCGCGTCGATCTTCAATGATCGAAATGGTGGCAAAAATCGCAGTGAACAACAGAATCAACACCAACGTGCCAGGGAAGAAGTACTCCAGGAACGACTGACCCGATTGGCCTGCCGGAGACAGCTGAAAGGACCGACGTAAGCCGACACCAAACAATAGCCAAAACAAGATCGGCTGACCCAGTGCGCCGATTACGCGATTGCGCTGTCGCAGGAAACGCACGACCTCACGCCAGCATAAGGCCATTGCCGCCCGAAATGGCGCGACGTTACGCAATTGACCAACGATTCCTGCGGAATCATTGTTGTTAGCGGCCATGGGGCAACTCCTGCACCTGGCCGAACCGATAACCGGTCTTCGCTATGAACACGTCTTCTAAGGTAGGCTTGGCCAATGTTATGGCACGAATACGATCGGGAAATGCCTCCATCAGCTGTACGACCCACCTTTTTCCGTCCGGCTGCTCAAGTCGCACCGTACCATCGAGCGACTTTGCGGCGACTTGAAAACGATCCGTGATTGCGGCGACTAGCCCGTCCGGGTCGCGAGTATCGATGGTAACTGAGTCACCTCCGACCGTGGCGCGCAGCGCATCAGGCGTGTCCAAAGCGACAAGTTTTCCACGGTCGAGAATCGCAATGCGGCTCGCCTTATCCGCTTCCTCCAACAAATGAGTTGTCAGTACGATGGTTACCCGCATTTCGTCCCGCAGCCGATACAGGTACTGCCATAAATCAATTCTTGCTCCCGGATCCAAACCCGTGCTGGGTTCATCCAACAGCAGGATGGGGGGCGCGTGGAT
The DNA here is from genome assembly GCA_031400345.1 of Planctomycetota bacterium. Taxonomy (GTDB): domain Bacteria; phylum Planctomycetota; class Planctomycetia; order Pirellulales; family Pirellulaceae; genus JANNPR01. The sequence continues at coordinate 1,920 of JANNPR010001131.1, forward strand.
CAAGCTCTTAGCCAACTCACATCTGCGCCGCAAACCTCCCGACAATGTCTCCGCGCGTTCTCCGGCACGGTCCGCCAAGCCAAGATGTTCTAGTAACTGATCGATGCGACGACGCAACTCAGCGCCATACAATCCAAACAGAGCCGCATGGCAGTAAATGTTCTCCGACACCGTCAATTTTTTGTCGAGACTGGGCGATTGAAACACGACTCCCAATCGCCGGCGTACCTCCAGTGTCTCGCGGCGAACGTCAAGACCGAGAACTTTAACCGAACCCTGCTGACAAGGGATCAACGTTGAAAGCACTCGAAACAGCGTCGTCTTGCCTCCACCGTTGGGTCCTAAGAACACGAAAATCTCGCCCCGATCAACGGTCAGCGTGACGCCTTCCAGTGCCAATCTAGAACCATAACGGTGCGTCAACTGATCGACTTGAATGGCAGGCGGATCGCGTTCAACGGCATTCAGAGACATGAGGATTGAAATCCAGTTCGACGGGCAAGCCAGCAAACGCAGAGGAGGCAGGATTAATTGCCGGTAGGAACAAATGAACGTGTATCGGGGCAAGTATCAAACCACGAAATACACGAAGCGAACGAAAGAAACATGACATGGCGGAGGTGGTTTACAGGGAAAATCGTTACCAAGTCATGGGACCTGTTCGAGATCATTAAATGGTATTGCCTTCCTTTTCGTGCAATTCGTGTTTTTCGTGGTTCAATCCCTGCACGCAACCGGGTGATTGCTCGGAAGTCCTGTCCTACCTGTCTTTTTTCAAATCCTCGTGGTCGGCGTGCACTGGTGTTAGCTCCCCATTTGTGCGCTCCACCTCGTGGCTGGGGTGTGTGAGCCGGTGCGCGGCGGCGCCGTCCGTCGTGAGC
>JANNPR010001146.1:0-2988 GCA_031400345.1 Planctomycetota bacterium
CGCTCACTTCCTTGACCGTGACGAAGCTGCCATCGCGCGGGTCAAAGGAGATCCCTTCGATGCCGACATTGCCAACCGTCGCGCCAAGATCAGCGAAGGGCAGGGCCGCGCGATCAAGCCCGGACGGCAAACCTAAGTGGCGAGGGAGCGGCAAGGACCTTTCGTATCGCGATGACCTCACCAGCGAACGCTACATTCCACATGTTATTGAACCCTCGGCAGGTGCAGATCGCGCCACGCTGGCGTTCTTGTGCGAGGCATACCACGAAGACGAAGCGCCCGACGAGAGTGGCAAACCGCAAAAACGTGTGGTGATGAAGTTCCATCCGCGAATCGCACCGATCAAGGCTGCTATTTTTCCGCTCGTTAAAAAAGATGGAATGCCAGAAATGGCTCATCGTGTCTATCGGGACCTGAAGTCGCAATTCAATGTGTTCTACGATGAAAAAGGCGCCATCGGCCGGCGCTACCGCAGGCAAGACGAGGCGGGGACGCCATTCTGTATTACGATCGATGGCCAGTCCTCGCAGGACCAAACCGTCACCATCCGCGATCGCGACTCACTAGCCCAATGGCGGGTCAAAATGGATGACTGTGTGTCCGAGATAAGGTCCAAGCTGGTGTAAGTTTCTCGTTGAGTTCGACTCGCTTAGCGGTTATACCTATACCAACCCGAAGCGCCAGCGAGGCAATTATGCTCGGACCTCGCTGGCGCGTCGGGTTGGTGTGCCCGTCCATCAAACGAGGTTTGTATGTCCGATCTCAACCGCCGCGAATTTCTAGAACGCTCTTCGGGCTCGTTGGCCGCAGCCGCGGCTGTGGCTGCCACGACACAAATTGCCACGACCCAGGCAGTCCGTGCCGCCGACAACGAACCGCTGGTTATTGGATTGATAGGTTGCGGGGGAATGGGGGGAAATCATTTACGGCAGCTCGCCAGTCGCAAGGATGTCCGTTTGGCATACCTGTGTGATGTCGATGCCAACCGGCTCGCAGCATCCGCCAAAGAAGTCGAACAGCGAGGGCAAAAATCACCGAAACTCGTCAAAGACATGCGCGAGGTATTGGATGACAAGGCTGTTCAAGCTGTATGGATCGCGACTCCCGACCATTGGCATGCGCCCGCGACCATCCTTTCCTGTGCAGCTGGCAAGCACGTGTACGTCGAAAAGCCATGTTCGCATAATGTCCGCGAAGGTCGCCTGATGCTCGAGGCGGCTCGCAAGAATAATCGCGTCGTCCAAATCGGCACTCAAAGTCGGAGCACCGCCCACGTTATGAAGGCCGTGCAATTGTTACGCGATGGAATCATAGGAGACGTGTTGATTGCCAAGGCCTGGAACAGTCAGCTACGAGGTAGCATTGGCCACCAGAAACCGTCTGATCCGCCATCGTTTTTGGACTTCGACCTGTGGTTGGGCCCGACCCCAGTTCGTCCCTACCAATCCAATTTGCTGCCCGGTATCTGGAGATGGTGGTACGACTACGGAGCCGGTGATATGGGAAATGATGGGGTTCACGACATTGACATCGCACGCTGGGGACTGGGAGTTGATACCCATCCCTCCACCGTAACTGCGGCGGGCAGCAAGTACTTTTTCGACGACGATCAGCAGTTCCCCGACACCCAGTATTGTGTTTTCGAATATGCCGGTGATGGGAAACTTGGCAGTAAGCGCCAGTTGATTTTTGAACAACGCATCTGGTCGCCGTACGTGCAAGAAGGGTATGAAAACGGGTGCGCTTACTACGGCACCAAGGGGTTGATGCTGCTGGGTAAGGGGGCCGGTTACGACGTTTTTGGACCTAAGAACAAGCTGATCGAATCAGGGAAAGGTGCCACCGACCTTCCCGCTCATCATCAGGATTTCATCGATTGTATCCGTAGCGGCAAACGCCCCAACGCGGACCTCGAAGAGGGGCACCTTTCGGCGACGCTCTGTCATCTAGGGAACATGGCCAGTCGAATTGGACGGGTCATCCATTTTGACCCCAAAACGGAGCAAGTCGTTGGCGACGACGATGCCAACCGGCTGGTCAAACGATCCTATCGCGATGGTCACTGGGCGGCGCCGACAAGCGTGTGAAATGCTCAACGTACTAGTTCGTATGCGTCAAGTGTGTGTATCAGTTACGGTGGGGCGGGAGTGTGCCACTTCAGCCGCTTGCGTCAAGTGTGTGTATCAGTCAGGTGGGGCGGGAGTGTGCCACTGGCAGCCGCCGGAGTTGGCTATGATGTTCAGCAAAGATTATTTCGGCGGCAAGCCAGTGCTGAACAACTTAGGACTTGGTTGTCGAATGAACTCGTTTTCGCACCTGCTATCAACCTCCGACGGGTTACGATGACCGTCTGATCCCAGCACTGGCTTGCCGCCGAATTAGCCATCACGTTTAATCCAAGTCAACTCCGGCGGCTGCCAGATGGCACACTATCACTTACCCACCATTTTGATCTAGACCACTAGTGCGACGGCAATGGCGCGCTATAGCTGCCCGGCGTTGAAGGTATCGCCTCCGGCCAAGTCGCCAGACTGAAATCCTTTTTTGAACCACCGCACGCGTTGAGCCGATGATCCGTGCGTAAAGGAATCAGGAACGACATAACCACGGCTTTGCATCTGGATTTTGTCGTCTCCGATGGCGCTGGCAGCATTAAGCGCTTCCTCGATATCGCCCGGTTCGAGGATGTTTCGGAATTTCTGAGCGTGGTGGGCCCACACACCTGCGTAATAATCGGCTTGTAGTTCTAACCGTACCGAAAGCTGGTTGAACTCCTCCTCACCCACCCGCGACTTCATGGCATGTACTTTGCCCGAGACGCCCAGCAGATTCTGGACGTGATGACCGACCTCGTGCGCGATCACTTACGCTTGGGCGAAATCTCCCGGAGCGCGAAATCGAGTTTTCAATTGGTCGTAGAAACTCAGGTCGATATACAACTTTTGGTCGGCTGGACAATAGAACGGTCCTGTAGCGGCACTTCCGTAC
>JANNPR010001178.1:0-8246 GCA_031400345.1 Planctomycetota bacterium
CGTGACTCCGAGTCTCGGTCCCCGGCCTTAACCGGCACGACGGACTTGAGCAGACCGTTGACGACCGCCAGCAGCTCTTCGTGCGGGCTGTCCTTGGACAGGAACCGGTCGGCACCGGAATCGAGGGCGGCGATGTGATCCTGTTCCCGCTGGCTGGCGGTGAGCACCAGAATGGGAATCACTTGCAGCGCAACGTCTTCTTTCAGACGCCGACAGATCTCCAGCCCGGACTGTTCTGCCAGATACTGATCGAGGACGACCAGATCCGGCGTGGCCACCAGGCAGGCGGCCAGCGCCGATTCGGGGGTTGCCGCGTGGCGCACGCCGTAACCCGCTCCCTCAAATAGTCGCCGGTAGGCGTAGGCTTGAGTGCGACTGTCTTCGATGATCAGGATGTCAGTCATGTCGCCTTCTGCCGGCGTACTCCGAGGCGCGACAACAGCGCCGCGATGTCTCGCGGATGGAGTTCAAGACTGGCGGCGTTCAACTGCTTGCCGCATTTCGGCATTCCCCAAATCAGCGACGACGCCTCGTCTTGAATGATCGTCGTCCCGCCCGCTTGTTTCAACGACAGCAGTCCGGTCGCTCCGTCGTCGCCCATTCCAGTCAACAACACGCCCGCCGCGCGCGATCCCGAATGTTTGGCCAGCGTCTCGAACAGCGGGTTGCCGGAAGGGCAGTGAATGTCCGCCGGCATGCGCGGCGGCAACGTCACACGCGAGCCACCTTTCACGGTCAGGTGAGTGCCATTCGGGGCGAGCCAGATGCCCGGCTCCAGTTTCTGCCCCTCGACGACCATCTTCGCGGATTGGCCGGTGGTGTCCGTCAGCCAGCGCGCAAAGCCCTCTTCGAATCCCTGCGAAATGTGCTGAACTAGCAGAATCGGTAGCGGAAACGATTTCGGAAGCGCGGAAAAGATCTCCCTCAGTACGGGCGGACCGCCGGTGGAAGCGCAGATGCCGATGACGTCGATCGTGTCCGGCAGATTGATCGAGCGCGAGGCACGATCCTCGCTGGGCGACGCCGGAGTCGGAGTCGGCCGTTTCAGATTCGCCTTCGAGGCCGCCAGCAATTCGTCGCGCAGGTTCGGCCCAATCTTTTGCAGATGCAGCAGAACGGCACCCGCGGGCTTGGCGATCACCGAGACGGCACCCGCTTCGATCGCGCTGAGGGCCAGGTTGACGTCGCGCTTCTTCAATGTCGCGCTGGCCACCACGATGGGAACCGGGCACTGCCGCATGATCTCGCGCGTAGCCTCGATGCCGTCCATGTCCGGCATGTGAATGTCCATCAGGACCACATCGGGCTTGTATTCGAGCACTTTGGCGATCGCCTCGCTTCCGTTGCGCGCCTCGGCCACTACCGTGAACAAACCGTCATTGTTCAGCAGCCGCTTGAGGATCTCGCGCTGAGTCACCGAGTCATCGACGATGAGGACACGAATCATGGGAGCGTCGGTTCTCACTTTCATTTACAACAGCTGTCGAACGACTTCCAGCAATCCTTCGCCCTGAAACGTCGACTTAACGAAGTAGGCGTCCGCGCCGGCTTCCAGCCCCTCCCGACGATCGCGTTCCTTTTCCTTGCCGGTGACCAGAATCACCGGCAGGCCGAGCGTCGCTTTGATCTGGCGCGTCAGGTCAAAACCGTTCATCCGCGGCATCTCCACGTCGCTAACCACCAGATCGACCAGTTGATTGCGCAGCCGTTCGAGGGCATCGACTCCGTCAGAGGCCGTCTTGACGGCATAGCCGGCCGCCGTGAACACGTTGCGCATGATCGTTCGCGTCGTCGGTGAATCATCGACCACCAGAATGCGACGGACAACGGTCGTTTCACCGGTCGCCTGCGGTGCCTTGCTCCGGATCTGCGTCAGAGCGGCGCTCGACAGATCCAACACCATCTGGACCAGACCGTCCGGTCGCAGTGTGCCGCCGACAACTCCGGGGCGACCATTCAGCGGGAAGCCGAGCGGTTTCAACAGCACTTCAGATTCGTCTTCTAAGTCGTCCACGGCCACCGCGATGCTCCGGTTGTCGTGGTGAATGAGGACATACGGCAGCAGGTTTTCGTTGGTCGCCAAGACCGATGCGGGTTGACCGAGCAGATCGGCCAGATGAACCCAGCGGACGGGATGCTCGTCGAGGGGCAGTACCAGGCTTCCTTCCAATTCTCGCAGCTGGTCCCGTTTGGCACGGCCGGTTCTCACGATGGTCGAACTCGGAATTGCGTAGTACTGTCCACCTGCGAGGACCGTCACGATGCGGACGGTCGAGATCGTCACTGGCACCGTGATAACAAACGTCGTGCCGTGCTTCTGCGCCGTCAATTCCCCAAGTTCTGCGGCGTGTCGAGACAGTTTGCCGCGGGACGCCTCGTGCCCATGCCCCACCAGTTCGACGGTACCGCGCAACCAACGCACGGTGTCCTGAACCACGTCCAATCCGACACCCCGGCCGGAAACTTCACCCGCCGAGACCGTCGAGAAGCCGGGCTTGAACAAGTGCTGATGCAGGTCGGCCTCGGTCAGTTCACCAATCCCGGCTTCCGTCAGTTCGCCCGATTGACGGATGCGTTCGCGGATGCGCCCGTAGTTGATGCCGCGTCCATCATCCGAGAGCGTGAGCTGCACAAGTTCACCACGGCGAGCCGCCTGGAGGCGGATCCTGCCAAATTCCGTCTTGCCCGCGGCGCGACGTTCTGCGGGTGTTTCCAGACCGTGATCGGCCGCGTTGCGAATCAGGTGCAACAGGGGGTCTTTCAGGGCTTCGATGACCGCCTTGTCGAGCATGATCTTGCCCATCTCCGCTTCGTAACGGATCTCCTTGCCGAGCGACTGGGCTAGATCGCGAATCGAGCGGCGCAGCGAATCGGCGAGCATAGTCAACGGCAGCAGGCGCGCCTGCCGAACGTCGAGTTCGAGCGATTCCACGAACAGTTCTTCGCGCGTGCGCTTCTTGCGTAAATCACCATCGAGCCGCCGGAGTTGCTCCGACATTTGCGATTGCCAGTCCTCCAGGGTTGAGGCGATCTCGGCCAGTTCCCCCGGCGAGGGGACTCGACCGCGCAGGTCGTCAACCGGCAATTTAGCTACGTGCGCATGCAAATCGGTCAAGCGGTGCTCGATGGCATTCATCGACCGCTGCGACACACGGATCTCACCGGCTAGATTGAGCATTCGGTCCAACCGTTCCGAGGGCACCCGCACGGTAAAGCTCTCGTCCGCCATCGATGGCACAGACAGTACCGTGCCCGCAGTGGGAGCCGAAGGAAAAGGAGGAGAAGGAGGAGCCATGCGCGGGGGAGGTTCCAAGGCAGCGATCGGAGCCATGGGGGGAACCGGCGGCTCGGCGATTTCCGGTGCGGCCCTTTCTGGCTCGACCACTTCGTCGGTCGCTGACTGTGAACGTTCATCCTTTTCGTTCGATTGCCATGCCTCGAAGGCCGTGCGGATCAGATCGAGCTGCTTCAAGCTATCGTCGATGGTCGACTGGTCCATCTTCTCCGGGTGATCGCGCAGGGCGTCGAGTAGATCCTCCAATGTTTGCGAGGCACCCTGGAGCGCACTCAACCCGATGGCCCGAGCGTCTCCCTTCAGGCTGTGAACGTGTCGAAAGACGTGATTGATGAGCGGGCGACGCACATCGACAGACGCGGCCGCCTCGAGATCGAGGAACCCCTGCTCCAATGCCGCGACGTGCTCGCGGGCCTCTTCACAGAAGATGTCGAACACGGGATCGCGCATGAAGCACCTGGTTTTTTGATTCGTCCCACGAGCCCAAGCCACGCGGGAGGCCGACGTCTAACACAAAACCAACTGCCGCCTGGGCAAGCCAGGTGGCATCTGGCTTCACTCGATTGTTTGAGGGCTAGCCCGCATTTCCTTGAAGCCTGAAGCGCAAGCGAAGGAGCACACGGAGGATCCTCGCTTGCGTGTTTAGAAGTTGCGCTATTTGACAGGCCAAAGTGTGCCACTGGCAGCCGCCGGAATGAGGTTCGATATACGTTAGCGTTTTTTCGGCGGCAGGCCAGTGCTGAAGTTGGTTGCGTTCAAACATTCGGCGCATTGCAAAACATAGCTGCAAGCATATTCCGCCTCGTGCCAAATCGTCCACCGCTTCAGCACTGGCTTGCCGTCGAAATGACCTTAATTGGCTGTTATAGTCAACTCCGGCGGCAGCCAGTGGCACACTTTTCACATCCCAATGCCCAACATCTAAGCTTGCGCTTCGGAATGGTGATGGTGTTGTCACAAAATGAGTAGCTATTGTACGCTCCTAAGGATGTACCTTGGAAGCTTGGGCCGCAGAACTGGCGACAATCTCCACCACGAGTTTTCGCATGTTGAATTGGTTTTCTGCAAATGCTTTTCGCAGCGTGGGCAGTTCCTCAGGTCCATACGCTCGAATGGGCTGTTTCACCAGGTAATGAAATAGTTGAGTTACAAACGCGGAGTGCGTTTCTTCACTATTTGCCAGATAGGCCGCTAACTCGCGCACCCCGGCGAACTTCAGTCGTTCGCCGGTCCGAGTTAAATAGGTCCCGGTGGCATCGATCGGTCGTCCTTTCTCCTCGCTTCGATATCGGCCAACGGCATCAAAATGTTCCAATGTAAATCCCAGCGGATTGATCATAGCGTGGCAAGACTGACAAGATTCAGGCTTAGTTTGCAATACCACCCGTTCGCGAGTTGTCAGGGAGGCTTGCAATTCCGGTGCTAATGGTGCCACAGCTTCGGGGGGCGGACGAAGGGTCCGCCCCAGGACGCTGCGGGCAATAAAAACACCGCGATGAATCGGGGAACTCGTTCCCGTATAGGCGAACCCAGCCATCAAATAAGGATGAGACAGCACGCCAGCTCGATGCTCGACGTCCAATGCCATCTTTTGGAAAGGCTCGTCGATCGGTAAATCTAAATCGTAAAACTGTGCCAGCCGGCCGTTGAGATACAGCGAATCCATCAACAGCAATTGACGGAAGTCTGAATCTTCGCTCCAGATCACGTCTTCGATAAATAGCTCAAGCCCCGTACGCAAGTCTGTCACGATAGAGTCATTGAACAACGGATACCGCTCGCGGTCTTTGGAGATGTCAGGAACCTGATCGATCTTGAGCCACTGTCGAAAGAACTGGTTCAGCTTAGAACTAGCTCGCAAGTTCGTCAGCATTCGCTCGGCTTGTTGCACCACGTGCTGACGAGTGGCGAGTTGTCCATTGGCTGCCGCGGACCACAATTGCTGGTCAGGCAATGAGTCCCACAGCCCGAAGGAAATACGAGCCGCAACATCATAGGCGTCGCCCGACCCGCCAACTTCTCGATAGAGGAATCGCGGAGACTTGAGAACCAAGAGTACGACTTGATGGACCGCTTTTACAGGATCACTAGCCCCTTCCCACTGACGGTCGATATACAGTCGGCGCTGCTCATCGGTGAGCGGTCGGCGAAATGCTCGCTCGGCGAATTTCTGACAGAATTCTCGTAATCGAAGCTCACGGTCCGCACCGCTAGGTGGTGCAGCCGACAGTTCATTCAAGTGTGATTTAATGTAATCGGCTGCTTCAATCGCCCCATCCGTTGTCGCCTGATCCCAGGCTTTGGAAATGGAGGAGCCACGTTCGTATCCCACGCTACGATCATCTGGCGGGAATGGGGTTCGAACTACGAATGTCTCCGGAAAGAGGCTGGGGGATAGGTTCCGCGCCGGTATGACTTGACCGACCTGATGCGGCAATTTCCACTCGAGGTAAATCGCCGCCTTGGCCACGGGTGGCTTCGGCTTGTCTTTCTTCGAGTCGTCGACCCCTTGTTTAGCCTTAGAAAACTCCAAACGGATCGGATAGACTCGGCCGCCCAGTAAATGGATGGATTCACGATAAACACTATCGCTTCCTGATTTAACCCAGGCGTCGATCAATGGCTGATTGGTGTCATTAACCCACAGTCGCGTGGCGTGTTCGGTGCGTACGATGAATTCATAGTCGCCCGTCTCGGGTGCCAGCACGGAACCTTCCCATTTGGCGGAGAATGCATAGGGGTCTAGCTTCTCGGGATCCGGACTGGTCTCGCCAAACTCGAACTTCACTTCGGGATCTAGCCTCTCCAGGACACGTTCGCTGTCGCGAAAGCGCCGCGACTTGAAATATTCACCTCGCAATCCTCGCTTGTCATCCCAATTCGCGTCGGTTCGGAAACTGCCGACCAAATCGGCAAGCACATTCTGGTACTGGCGAACGGTAAGCCGCGATAGCTCGATGCGAGCCGGCTTGTTACGCGCTTGTGCGGTAGGCGAATAGAAAGCGTCGTAAATGAAGTTCGCCACATTCAGCGCGTCCTGCCCGATACACGTACCCGGCGCGTCCTCGGGCATCGTTTTCTCGATGTACTCCGTAAGCTCTATTCGCGAGCGGTCACCTGCCAATGGATTGGGGTAGTACTCATCGACGCCTTCGCCTATCCCACCGTGACATTTAGCACATTGCTCATGATAAACCCGTTCGCCAGTTCTACCCGCTGCAGCCGAAACAAATCTTGAGGGTATTAATACGGGGACCCAAACCAGCATCATCCAGATGCAGGTTGGATAAATCCGTGGGCTGCACTGCGGAACTACTATAGACACAAGCATCCTCATGGTGAAGTTATCGTGATCTGGAGCTTGATGGAGGGCCGTTATCGAAGGTGGGACTGGACCCTGGTTGCGGCAAAAAGCCAACTTACCTATCCAGTGTTGGGGGGAGGTCGTTAACCGATCCAATTGTATCGAATGTTGGCGATCACCGTCAACGAATTGGGGGCTGGATCGGCGGACGGACGTTTCGGGCGCGGGGTTTCGCGATCGCCCAACCCATCCCTTAAAATTCTTGCCATTCGATGTAAATGCAGGCGATTCCCAAGACGACGACCATAAAGGCCGCACTACTCCACAGCGGAGTCCACGGATCTAAACGGACTTGCACGGCGGACAGGTCGTCATCAGCCTCCTCGCTGCCGCTAGTTTGTTGGCCGAAGAGCACATAGCGAAAGGTCGTATCCAGCTCGCCCGGTTTGGGAAAAACGGTGTATAAGGGCAGTACCGCATAATTATAAGCGCGCGTCCAAACGTCTGAAGGAGGTGCCATTCGCTCGAGAACTTTCCACGACGGAAGCTCGTATTTGGTGACTCGATCCAATCGATCGGCGACGAGCGCCTGATCCTTTTCGGAAAACGAGCATGCCGAGATATTTCCTTGGCCTGCTGCTGCGGCCTTGTCGAGCTGTTGTGAGACGACGTCATAGACATACAGTTTGCCTGTGTGAAAAATGACGGTGAACCACCTACCGTCCGGTGATGCACTGACGACTTTGGGCTGATTTTTCTCCTCGGGTTGAAATTCGTGAAGTGTTTCCAGAGACTCCGCGTCGAGGACATGGATTTTGCCGTCGTCGCGAGCCACGATGACGGTCTTTCCGCCGATTGCCACCAGTGCTGCTCGTGGATCTTTCGTGTCAAACTTGCGCTCGGCGCCTCGAGTGAATTTTCCCAAATTCAAATCGAGGCGGGAAAGTGTGCCGCGGCTATAAGCGAGAAAGGTTCCCGTGGTGCCATCCACGGCAACATCGGCCGGTTGAGTTAATACGATCGGCTCTTCCGGGCCGACGGAACGAAATGGCCCGCCACTCAGCAGAGGTAGTTTTAATCCGAATAGTTTCACCGGTTCAGATTCCAATCGTGGGTCCCCTTCCATGCGGAACAACCCCACGCTGGAAACCGCCAGCACCTTTCCGGTTGGCTCCCGCACCAACTGAAAGGTGCCGATCGGTGGAGGCGACTTCGCAGCCTTAGCTTCCCATTTATCGTTGCGCTCTCCGAAGTAAAAAGTAGACTGAGCTCGGCTTACTGGAAACATCGAAATCACAAGCTGATCGTGTTCACTGTCGTAGACTGGCCCGGCCGGTCGAAATTGCCGAGGTATGCTAGGCACCATGTAATACATCGGCTTGAGTTGTCGCTGTTCGCGGGTGGCGAATACTTCTTTCCACTCCTTATCCTCAGGGTTCCAAAAATGAGTGAACCCCATCTCGTTCACCGCCATCAGAGTTTCGCCGCCATAGAAAACGCTGGCAAAACGCGACTTAGTGATGACTGCGGTGTCCCACGTCGACTTGACGGCACCTACCACCCAGCAACCCAGCCAAAATAAAACGCTCACGGCAATGGAGACGATCGCGTGACGCTCTCGGAGAACGAGTTGTTTTGCCTGCTCGC
>JANNPR010001186.1:0-5057 GCA_031400345.1 Planctomycetota bacterium
GGCCGATGTCGAGTCCGCAGGACGACGAAAGAACCGGGTTCGGCCGGATCACGCGCAACGTTATCGCCACACTCTTTGTGCCAGAACAGCCACTGCTGGACCTCATGCCGTTCGCGTCGTGTGGCCGGCGTACGGCCCGCCAGTTCGGCGAGGTAGAGCAGGATTGCGCCACTTTCGAAGCCAGCTTGAAGCTGGCCCCGCAGAGAAACCGTGTCGAGACTCATGCGAATAGCTGTCGAGTCTACACGCACAACGGATTCCCCGGCTTTGCCTGTCTGGCTTTTTGCGAATTCGACTAATGCAGATCGCTGGGCTTCGTTGGCCCGTTCGTCGACGTAGATCACGGATTTGACTTGTCGTGCATCCGCAATCCCGCCAAATCCCAATGTGTCCGAGGCCGTCAATACCATCACAACGTTCAAGCCGTTGAGCTCCACGCCTCTAAAGCTGCCCTGATCAATGCTCCAAGCCATAACGGCGTCTTTCCCGGTCAATTGAGTCTCGGCATTTGCAAAACAGGGACCCGTGTATACCTGGCACGTCCGAGTTTCCATGTACACACCACTGACGCTCGCCATCGAGGGGGCAGCGAACAATGAACAAACGAATAAACCGAAAGCAAATCTTAAGCGGTGATACATAACATCCTCCTGGTAACGGCGGGAAAAAATCGTGCAATTGCTCGCGTACATTCTAGCCGGCACGCCGCCGTTCGGCCAAGGATTTGTACCCGACTATTTCAAATGGGAAGTTCTGCCGTATGCTCAATGGTCCGATTGGGAAGTAGTTGATCGGGACGTAGCCACGAATTGTGAGCTTTCCCAGACTGCTCATCTTGCCAGAACTGTACCCACTCAACCCACTCGATATCCAGCATGTCGAACATGAATTCTTTGCGATCGATCGTAGGCCAGCGGCCGTCAGAATCCATGGTAATCGGTGACACCCAAGTTTGTTCCCCTTTTAGCGCGTAGCTCGCCTCGCTGTTTTCAAGAGGTATCGCGAAAAGTCGTATCGAATGCGAGGAGACTTCAATCTCGACGGCCTGACGCTGAAAATTGCTAACGATTTGTTGCACGACCAGGTTAACGCCGGCACGTTTGTACAAACCGATTAAGCAGACTGCCAAGACCTGACGTTGTTGGTCGTCCAATTGCGACAACCAGCCAACATCGCGCAGGTAAGCCAGCAGCCAACCATCTCGATCTTCGAAAACCAAATAGGTGCTCTCGCCGCCGCTGGATGGATTTACCAACTCGACTTCAATTCGATTGGTAGCCAAACGCGAGTGGGCGACGCTCACTGCGAGTCCGCTCCAACTATGAGATTCCTGTAGCAGAGCGAGCAATTCGCGTTCTACGAACCGTTGCACGTTGGTTTCGTAGTGGTGCAAGGTTGCTAAGTGATGCAAGATCGGATTGGCGTTCGATGCTCCGCGTGCTCGGCGAGCCGCGCGGCGCAGCTTCGCATATAGTTTGGGCATGGTCCCGGAATGAAAGCCGGGACGCAGCAACCGCACGAATGTCTCGCCATGGCTACCCACGATGGTGGGCGTTAAACGACGTTGGCGATTGGCCGCGTAAAGTCGCCAGTTTTCCTTCAGCTCCCAAACCAAAAACCCGCACACGCCGGGCAACACCAACACAATCGCGGTGGCAATCGTGCCGGCCATGAATTTCGATAGGAAGGTTTCTAAGTAAGCGGCGAGAGTAGGCATCCAAGGTAATAAAATTTTGTGTGATACGGTAACGACGGGAAAATGCTTGATAGGGTTGACTTGAGGTTCGATGAGTAGCGTGACGCAGAAGCGGATGACATAGGTCACTAAGAACCAAACCACCCCCAGCACCGCTTTGGCGGCTAACATCACTCGGCGTTCGCCACGTCGAAAGCGAAGCCATTCGTCGACCGTGTAGAGCACTCGCTCCAAACCCTCCAGGACTTGTTGGAAGACGTCGATCACAAATCGTACGGCCGCAGCGAACACGCGGGCACGAAACTCTCGCCATCCACGCACGATGACGTCTGTCAGCCATTCGTCCGCGTAGCGACCAATCGGAGAGTTTAAAAATAGGTTCATTGCCAAGAATACGTTCATAAGCCCAACCCATTGCAGTCGTCGCCCCGTAATCAATGTCGGCAACAACAGCAGGACTGCATAAAAAGCCGGCTTAATCACGTAGCTGCGTAAAACGCGATACCACTGACTCTGCCAAACACGTTGCAGGAGCGGCGATTGGAGTAGTTGAGTCGGCCAATCAATCAGTGCACGCCGCAACTCGCGTAGCGCCAGTGTCGTTAATTCCCAACAACGTTTGCGAAAACCCACGTGATGCAGGAGCAACCATACGAATGTGCCCAGCATCACCACGGAAAAACCTAGCCATACCGTTTCCGTCGGGATTGTCTGTGGACCTGCGGGAACCACTTCCGACGCTGGCGACGATTCAGTGACTTCTTGAGTCCCAGAAAATTGATGAACGAGATGTTTCAAAAACTCAATCGTCAGAAAGGCACCGCCGTAAGGGAGCACCACATAGCTGGTGAGAAACCGGCCCAGCCGAGTACCGAATGCCAACGAACTGAGCCGCTGCGGCCAGCGAAGATAAATTGCTCCTCGTCGATACACGCCATCCAAGTCTCGAGCCAACTCGGAATCGGCTCGGAGCAGTGGATCGCCCTCCAGCAGTTCGAGAACTCCAGTGAGATCCTGGAGCTTCAGATTGTTTTGGGATAGCGCATCACGCAAATCCCCCATGTTGACGAAGCCTCGATCGGCGATGCGATCGAGCAATTCTTCCACTAACTTATTGCGAGCCACTTTTTCGGGCACGTTCTGAGGGATCAGCCCCACGCCATCCAGCACTTCCAAGATCCGGGGCCGGATGCGGTTTCGCATCTGTTCTTCAACTTGAGCTTCGCCCGCCAAGAGAAATTGCTGTAGACGTTCTCGGTGGGCTAGGCTGAGCCGAATCGCACTCAATCGCCTCGAAGCGGTGCGAAGATGTTTAGCAATCAAGACTTCTCGCAGTAAGGGCAATTGCCGACGGATCGGAACTTTGCCCAATGAGCGTGCCCATTCGACCAGGTCCAAGGTGTAAACACTTCGTTCGTGTTCTACGCACACGTTTTGAAGGTCGTACAGTAAACGAGCCTCCGCCGACCAGAAACCACGAGCCGCGCGAGGCAACATGGCTTCCAGCGAGACCACCCATGGTTGCGCCTCCACCTCGCTAAAACCTAAAACCTTCTGGAGACGATCCACCAACTTTTCCATTTCGGCTCGCGCCGATGCGCGCGTATCGGCGACCCGGTCCGGCAGAGCGATGCGAGCTGCCTTAGTGCGCAGGATTGCCGCCTTGACTCGATTTCCTAGCGTGCCGGCGCGTTCGGCCCTGGCGAGCAAACGCCAAAACACAGGCGGCGACGGCTGTAAAGGGTCCGCTGGCAGTTGTTCCTCACCGAAGTGCATACGCTCGTGATGCACGTCGTCGCTACGACCTAACTGCAAGGTCGCTCCTCTGACGCGAGTCACCGCGAAGAGCTCGCCGTGATCAACGTCGCGTCGCAACAAACTTTCGATCCGGGAAGTATCGCGCAGGCAGGGAAAGTACCAAGCCAGGTGCTCACGAGCAAAATAGCGTAGCTCTAAGAATACTGCTGCGAACTCAATATAGGCCTCACGGCTAGTGCGCGGCGGCAACAGCATCTCTTCGCGAATAAGAACGGATTGAATTTCCGCAAACTCGGTGGTGCCGATTTCACGAATCCTGGCCTTGATCAGTTCTTCATTCAGTTGACCTTCGCTGACGAGACGATCTAGTTCGACGTGCACCCGCGAGTGAAATAGAAGGCGCCAGTATGAGTGCAGCGCCTCTTCTACAGAAACGTTGGCAAGGTCTCCTTCCTCCGATGGCCGCGCTAATAAAATGACCGTATTTGGTAGGTCCGCCGAGGGGGACAAATCCAACTCGGAGCGCTCGACAATCATGAGCAATCGATCGCTCGTGATCGTATAGCTCATGTGATGTGGAACGTGTAGGCCGAATCCCGTAGTGCGACGATCGTTCTTAATCACCCGCCTCAAGATGCGAGGCTCGACTAACATGACCGACGAATCGGCCTCGGCCAAACGACGTTGGAGGTCTTCGAGCGTGATCCGTGGATTCTGAACAAGTGCCATATTTTAACAATCGGTTGCAACGCCGCTCGCTAACACGCTTTTAAACCGGCACGATGCAACCCATTCGCCGACGCCAAAGGGAATAACGAGTGGAGCACAATTCTAAGCGTCTCCTTACGTCGTGCGCACCGTTCGGGCCCAATCAACTGAATTTTCTGATTGTAGGGAGGGAACCCAGTTCTGACCGGTAGCGGGTTTTGACGGTGGGCAGGCCAGATGGAATGGAAGGTCACTTCTAAATCGCTTTTCAGCCCGGAGGGCGACATGTAATAGCCAAGGGCGTGAGCCCCTGGATGGCAGATGGCAGCGTTTCAACGGATTTAGCCCCGGGAGGGGCGACACAGGGGACCGGTGCCACGCGCGCGATCTCGTTGGTTACCGCTCCAAGTGTCGCCCCTGCCGGGGCTGCGAACATATGATGGACGACGCCGACCAGGGGCTGCCGCCCCTGGCTATTACATGCCGCCCTCCGGGCTCAGATCAGGCCAATCCGCACCGTCGTTTTTGCCGGTTAAGTCAGTGGAGAATTCGAACGGTCCGTCGTTTGATGACGCGAGGTGATCGCTTACAGGCTGAAAGTGAAACTCCCCCGAGATGCACTCGACGGTATTGACAAAGTTGCTCGCGAGCAAGCCACAAATCTATGCCCCAAGAAATTTCTTCAGTTTCTCGAGTGTTTCCGGCGCTCCCAGCTCCCTCTTGCCAAAACCAATTTCGGCGCCGGCCTTTCGAGCTGCTTGCTGATGTTCGGGAAAGTTCGTGCCCGCACCTGAGATTACGGAATCTCGTCGAGAATAGTGGACTGAATCAAAGGCAGCGGCGCGGTTTGGCGGGGAGGACCGGGAAGGACGAGCGGTGAACCGCTCTGGTTGGC
>JANNPR010001231.1:0-2958 GCA_031400345.1 Planctomycetota bacterium
AGCCACCCGCCTTTGATGCCACGAAACATTATCCTGTCCTGTTCCACGTCTACGGTGAACCGGCCGGTCAGACCGTGTTAGACCGCTGGGGCGGGGCTCACCAGCTGTGGCATCTGATGCTAGCGCAACAGGGATATTTGGTGATGAGCGTGGACAATCGAGGCACACCGGCTCCTCGAGGTCGCGCGTGGCGGAAGATTATTTACCGCCAAATCGGCGTGCTCGCATCCGCGGAGCAGGCTGCGGCCGCTCAGGCCATTTTGAAGGAGCGGCCCTATGTTGATTCAAAACGAATCGCGATTTGGGGTTGGAGCGGAGGTGGTTCCATGACCTTGAATGCAATGTTTCGCTATCCGGATCTATATCAGGCGGGTATGTCGGTCGCTCCCGTTCCCAATCAACGGCTGTATGACTCGATTTACCAAGAACGATACATGGGAATGCCTAGCGACAATGCGGAGGGTTATCGGCGAGGGTCGGCGGTTACGTACGCGCATCAGCTTAAGGGAAACCTACTACTGATACACGGAACGGGTGATGACAACTGTCACTATCAAGCCACGGAAGGATTGATCAATGAACTGATCACTCATAACAAGCAAATCCGGATGTTCGCCTATCCCAATCGGTCGCATAGTATCTCAGAGGGTGCGAATACAGCACGCCATTTGTATACGGCGCTCACCGAGTTTCTGAGCGAAAAGATCCCGGCAGGTCCGCAGTAGGTACCGTGGATGAAAGCTTGGTCCGGCGCTTGTGTTCGGAGATCGGCGAAGCCGTCGCCTGCGGCTCGGGGTCAAACGAATGACTCAGCTCACCGTCGCCCGACCCATCGAGTAATAGACAAATCCATCATTGAGCATTTGCTTGGGTTCGTACAAGTTTCGCCCGTCGAAGACCACTGGTTGGGACATGCGGCGGCGCATTCCCGGGAAGTCAGGATTTCGATATTCATTCCATTCCGTATTGATGGCCAGGGCGGAGGCCCCTTCCAGAACGTCCATCGGATTGGAAACGTATAACAGTTTGTCACCGTAAATGGCTCGGACATTGGCCACGGCTTCTGGATCGTGAACCTGAACCACAGCGCCTTGTTGTAGCAGCCAATCGATCAGGACGAGTGCAGGCGCTTCGCGAATGTCGTCGGTGCGCGGTTTAAATGCCAGGCCCCAAATCGCGAACTTTCGGCCCCGCAGATTGCCGGCAAAATGCCCATTGATCTTGTGAATTAGCGTCTTCTTCTGATGTTCATTAACCGTGTCGACGGCCTCCATCATGCGCGGCTCGATCCCCGCTTGCCGGGCCATGCTGCTTAGAGCGCGAACATCCTTCGGAAAGCAACTACCGCCATAACCGACACCGGGAAACAGAAAGGCGAAACCAATTCGCCGATCGTGGCCGATCCCGCGGCGCACGTCGTTAATGTCTCCATTCATCCGCTCGCAGATGTTGGACATTTCGTTGATAAAACTGATCTTGGTAGAGAGCAACGCATTGGCGACATATTTCGTGAGCTCGGCACTTTCAGGAGACATCACCAGGAAAGGATGTTCGGTGCGCAAGAATGGGGCGTACAACTCACGGAGCACTTCAGCAACTTCGTCACGCCGCACGCCCACGACGACTCGATCCGGAATGGTAAAGTCGTTGATGGCCGCTCCCTCTTTCAGAAACTCGGGATTACTTGCGACGTCACACTCGCGCCCGGTCAACTCTTTGAGTCTGGCAAAAATCCCTGCGTTGGTGCCTACTGGAACGGTGCTTTTGGTGACCACCACGGCATCTGCCGGTAAGAGGGGTGCAATTGCCTTCACGACTGACCACAGAGCCGAAAGGTCGGCCGATCCATCGTGGGATTGAGGAGTGCCCACCGCCAAAAACACCAGCCGAGCCTCCGAGACTGCCTCGGCAAGATTCGTGGTGAAGTGCAGACGACCCGATGCCGAATTCCGATGAACCAGCTCGGCCAGGCCGGGCTCGTAGATGGGAATGACACCCTGATTCAACCGCTCGACTTTAGCCTCATCGATGTCGACACACGTTACGTGATTCCCACTTTCGGCAAAACACGAACCACTAACTAACCCGACATAGCCCGTACCAATCACGGCTACTTTCATGCGGCCAACTCCGGCAGTTGTTTTGAAAAATCACAATCCGGCTCAAGACTCTTCTGAATCCGACTCATCTTCCACTTCGGCGTTCGATTCTTCGAGCGAGTCGTCAAGAACTTCGTCAAGAATATCCTCATTGTCGATGGGGTCTATGCTTGGAGGAAGAGCTAATGCAGGAGCCTTTTCGGCCTCGTCTTCTCTGGGAACTCGAACGATGGCGGCGAGCGTATCCTCATCATCGAGGCTCATGATGCGTACGCCCTGTGTATTGCGCCCGATGATGCTGATTTCGCTGGCGGCAATACGTTGAATCTTTCCTCGAGCAGTCATCATGATCAACTCGTCACTATCGTCGATGCGGGCGATTCCAATGACCCGACCGTTTCGCTCGGTCGTTTTAATATCGCGCACTCCTTTGCCACCGCGGCGTTGGCTGCGGTAGCGACTGCCAGAAGCTGGTGAATCATCGGTTGCCGCTTCTTCTTCAACGGTTCCAGCTGGTGAATCATCCACTTCCGTATCATCTTGAACTGTCTTAACGGGTGTCTCGTCCACTGCTATTTCTTCTTCAACGGTCTTTATTTCGGTGGAATCGGCATCCGACTCTTCGACATCACTATTGGGCCCGAAGAAGGTTCGTTTCCCAAATCCTTTTTCACAGGCGGTCAGCAGCGAGGCCTGCGGATCGGCAACCACCATTCCAACCAATTCATCGTCTTTTTGCAGCCGGATGCCTCTCACGCCCGAGGTATTGCGACCCATGGGTCTTGCATCCGATTCGTTGAACCGGATCGCCATTCCTTTGGCGGTCGCCAACACTACTTCGTCGCCTGGCTTAGTCACT
>JANNPR010001240.1:0-3994 GCA_031400345.1 Planctomycetota bacterium
AGGCGATTCCCTTCGTAACGAGTCGCATGCGAGGCTGCTCAAATCACTACACATTCTTCCAGCTGTTTGGGGACACTGGTAAGCACTTCGCAGCCAGCCCGAGTGACCAAAACGTCGTCCTCGATTCGCACGCCGCCCCAACCTGGCAGGTATACTCCCGGCTCGACGGTAACGACCATGCCAGGTTGAAGCTGCCGGTCCTGTTTAGGAGCAAGACGGGGGGCCTCGTGAACCTCCAGGCCAATACCGTGACCCAAACTATGCGTGAAATACTCACCAAAACCGGCTTTGGCGATTACTTCTCGAGCCACTGCGTCGACATCCTTCATCCGCACACCCGGCCGAATTGTGGCAATGGCTTGCTGCTGAGCGTTTAACACAACTCCATACACGCGTTCGAGTTTGGGCGGGATTCTACCGGTGACCAATACCCTCGTCAAGTCGCTTACATAGAGCCTGCCTTTGGCCCCCCAGTCAATCAAAACGAATTCGAAATCTCCAATCCTTCCATCCGAGGCTCGGGCATGTGGCAGCGCCGCTCGCGGACCAATCGCAATTATTGGCGTGAAGCTACACGATTGCCCACCAAACAGTCGGGTTTGATACTCGAGTTCGTCGGCAAGTTCCTTTTCTGTTTGCCCGTGTCTCAACGCCGCCCGAAGCACACCGAATGCCTTTTCCGAAACTTTGATGGCAAAGCGAATTTCGGCAATCTCCTCCCTGTCTTTGATTTCTCGCAACTGCGATACCAAACCACTGATCGGCGTCAACTTTACCGAGCGGGCGGCCTCCTGGATTCGCAGATAGGCGCCAAGTGGAATCGTCGATTCGACTGAAACCTGGCTGACTTTGGAGCTTGTCAATACTTCGGTCACAAATTCATGGATCAGAACGCCCGTATCGCGAACCGCCAATTTCAAGCTGGGACACTCATCCTGTAATTGTGTCGTAAATCGGCCATCTGTGATGAGGATTTCCTCGGATGGCAATATCAATAGGTAACTGTCTTCACCCGTAAAGCCTGTCAAGTAAGTGACATTGAAATGGTCCGTAATGAGAATCGCGCTGCTGCTACCAGCGTCGCGCATCAGTTTCCGCAGCCTTTTCCGGCGTAGCTCGGTATCAAACATGGTTAAGGAATGGCCTCACCCGCAATCAGCTCCTCTACCGTTTGGCGCCGGCGAATCAAAGATGGCTGGCCGGCTTGGATGAGCACTTCGGCAGCGAACGGCTTCGAATTGTAATTGGAAGACATCACGAAACCATACGCTCCGGCACACTCTATGATCAGGTGGTCGCCAACGGTTGCTTCGGGCAACTGTCGTTTCGAAACAAAGCCACCTTCTTCCTGCGTGAAGATATCACCAGATTCACAGAGCGGGCCGCCGACAACGACTTCACATAAAGGCCGCTCCATCGCTCCGTTACGTGGCGCGATCGACATCGGATGATACGCCCCATACAAAATCGGGCGGGCTAAATTATTGAAGCCGGCATCCACTAGGTAGAAGGTGTTGCCGCCCATACGCTTGACAGCGCGTATCTCCGTAAGCAAATAACCGCACTCGGCCGAGAGGTACCGACCGGGTTCAATTTCCAAGATAACTTTGTGACCAAAGTGCTGCTCTAACCGTTTCCGCACGGCGTCCCATAATTCAAAGTAATGATCCAAATCCATGTAAGGTTGATTTGGCCGATACGGGATCGGCAGCCCTCCGCCGGTACTGATGGTCGTCACGGACCGTCCTACCCGGCCTGCGGCCTTTTCCAAGGAACCGCATACCTGAGCCAAATGCTCGAAGTCCGTTCCGGATCCAATATGCATGTGGACTCCGGTGATGCCCAGCCCCTGATGATCCGCTCGTCGCAGACAATCATCGAGCTGCTCATGCCATATCCCGTGTTTGGACTGCTCGCCACCCGTGTTGGTTTTTTGGCTTAGGCCGTGTCCAAATCCTGGATTGATTCGCAGGGTGATATTACGACCCGGAGCAACCGCTCCTAGTTGGTCGATCATATCGGGCGAACCGCAGTTCACGTGCAAGTGACGTTGGACTACCAGTCGCAGCGATTCATGATCAAAAATATCCGCGGTGTATACGATTCCGGGCGGCTCCCCCTCAGGGCTGTAGCCCGCCATTTGTGCCCGATGAATTTCGCCCGCGCTCACGGCATCAATTAAAACGCCGTGCGTGCGAACTAAGTTCAAAATGGCGATATTCGATAACGCCTTTTGAGCGTACCGGGCAAAGTCGAATCGCCGCAAGTCCTGAATTCGCTCGACGATCTTGGCTGCATCATAGATGTAGGTAGGAGTTCCGAATTGAGCGGCCAATTCGCTTACTCGGCATCCTGCGATTTCATGTCGAATACTTAGGAATGGTTCTCGTACCGGCATAGTGCATTTCCCACGAGCTAGAGAATGGCGTAGAGCGAGTACACAAAGGACCACAAGCCTGCGCCGAAATCGCACGGTACCCTATCCGTCGCGACGGGAAAAGTGGTCTCGCTTAGCGGTGCCACGTTGTGGCGAAAAAAATATCGAAACCAATCGCCAGTCGAACATGCGCCGGGAGGGCCCGACCGCATCTTGGATACATCGACTAAACAGACAGTCTACTACCGTCCCGCCTACAATCGGCACCTTCGTCACATTCCGATTCTAGCGTCAAGAGCGGACGCGGTTCACGTTTTGCAACCTATGTTTGTCAAACACCACGTCCAGAGACGCCAACGCCAAATCACCAACCGAAGAACACGTTTGGATGAATCTCAGATTTCGACAAATTGCGATTGCCTTGCTATGTGTTTTCCCAACGGTGGCATCCGCCGATGACGTCCATCATCACCTTTGGACAAGCGAATTTACCAGCGAGCAAGAGACCCAGTTTTTTCACGATGCCATTGACGGTCAATTACAGCAATTCACACTTTTGGAAGGGGCGTTGCTGACTGCCGGTGTCAGCGACCCGCCCGACCTGACAAATTACTGTGAACGGCTCAGCAACATCATTGACGAACTTATCGGGATGGTGCCGCCGGAAGCTTCGATACAGGACCGCAGCCGCATCGCGTTGGAGTTCCTGCATGATCGGATTCTGAAGGGTGGTTATCGGGCCGAATGCACGCTGGTCACCTCGGCCATCGACAATGGGCACTACAACTGTGTATCCGCCACACTGTTGTACCTGTCCTTCTGTCAGGCCTTGGGCGTTCCCGCGGCCGCGGTATCCACACCATCGCATGTTTACGCACAAGTCGACGATCACGGCACGCGGCACGATGTGCAAACCACACACCGCCATTGGATCCCGAGCAAAAGTGAGTCACTTCACAATTCGCCAGCCACTAAGACCGAGCAAAAGGGCCTGCGAACGCTATCGGGCGTCGAGTTACTCGCCAAGGTTTATTACAACCGAGGCGTATTGTTGCTTGATCAACAAAGCTACGCGAACGCTTTGCCGCTATTGCACCGTAGCCAGCAATTGGATTTGGCAGACGAAAACACTCGCGAGAACATTTTGGCGGCCGTTAACAACTGGGCGTTGTTAGAAGTAGACCGCGGAGAATATTCTCACGCAGCCGCACTCATTCAAACCGGGATGCAGCTGAACCCGCATTACGAGCCCTTTCTTGCGAACGACCTGCATATCCATCAGAAGTGGATTCTGTCGCTCCGCCAACAGCAACGTTACGAAGAGGCAATTGCCATTTTGCATACGCGCCATCGAGAGCGACCGGATGTCGAACTGTTCCAAAACGGACGCTTCTCACTGTATCGCTTGTGGGGGCAGGATTTGCTGGCAGCCGGCAGGGTTGACGACGCCCGCAAAATATTTGCGACAATGGGCGAACGGTTTCACGAGTTCACCGAGTCGGTGTCATGGGAATCCAATACCTTTGCCGATGCGGCTCAGGTTGCCTTGCAGCAGGGTGACGTCGAGCACGCCACGCAAGTCCTTGACGCCGGCCTGTCGTTGCAACCTCAGGATCA
>JANNPR010001275.1:0-4056 GCA_031400345.1 Planctomycetota bacterium
CGGCGATGTTCAATGAACTCCTCATACACCTTGGGATACAAGAGGTACGTGATGACGTCCTGGCGAGTCGGTTCGCGCCTGAGGATCTCGCGCACTTTGTCCGTAGCCGCGATAAGGTCCACAGGAGGTAACGAAGCACCAGGCCGATCGTTAAACGAGGGTTGGTCACGCAGTATTCGTTGTTTAATTTCGGGAGGAAACCCACCGGGTGGTTGGCCCATGCGTCCCGCAATCAAGTCGATCACCGAAGCTGGATAGGCCAGTTCTCGCCGGCTGTCCAAAATGTCCGCGGAGGTCAGATTATTGGCGACCATGAACATTGCCATATCGCCCACAGCCTTGGACGTGGGCGTGACTTTGACGATGTCGCCGAAAAGCTGATTGACTTCCGCATAGACTCGGCAAATGTCCGTCCAGCGATCTGCTAGGCCGAGAGCGCGGGCTTGCTCGTAAAGGTTTGTGTACTGACCCCCAGGCATTTCATGGCTATACAGGTCTGCGGTCGCAGGCAGCACCTCACTTTCGAAGGGAACATAGAATTCGCGTACCGCCTGCCAATACGTGGCGATTTCATCGAGCTGTTGGCCATTAAGCTGCGTATCGCGTTCAGTAAAACGCAACGACTCGACCAGTGTATTGAGATTCGGCTGCGAGGTACCGCCGGACATGGGTGCCATGGCGGCGTCCGCAATATCGAGTTTGACATCGGCTGCCTTCAGAATAGCCGCGGCCTGGACGCCGGCCGTGTCATGCGTGTGAAAATGGATTGGGATACCGATTTCTTGTTTAAGCGCCTGCACTAAAATGGCAGCCGCATAGGGTTTACACAGCCCGGCCATGTCTTTGATTGCCAGAATGTGGGCCCCCATCCGTTCCAATTCTTTTGCCAGATCAATGTAGTACTTGAGGTTGTACTTGGGTCGATCGGGATTAAGGATATCGCCCGTGTAACAAATGGCGGCTTCGCAAATGGCATTCGTGTTCCGTACTGCGTCCATGGCGACGCGCATGTTTGGGGTCCAGTTGAGTGCGTCGAAAACTCTGAATACGTCGATGCCGGCACTGGCCGCCTCTTCCACGAACGTTTGCACCACGTTATCTGGATAGTTCGTGTATCCCACCGCGTTGGACGCTCGTAGCAACATCTGGAACAAGATGTTGGGAATGCGATCCCGCAGATCGGCCAAGCGTTGCCAGGGGCATTCCTTAAGGAATCGCATAGACGTGTCGAACGTTGCGCCGCCCCACATCTCCAGCGAAAACAGCCCGGCACAATTGCGAGCATAGACATCGGCAATATTCAGCAGGTCGTGAGTACGAACCCGCGTTGCCAGCAAGGATTGGTGTGCGTCACGAAATGTGGTGTCGGTTATCAAAAGCCGTTTCTGAGCCAAAATCCAGTGGCTGAACTTTTCCGGCCCGAGCGTCTGTAGCTGCTGACGAGTACCGTCAGGAATCGCGCTGTAGGGGTCGTACTTGGGAATCGGGGCTGGTTCCCGACGAGTCGCCTTGCGTCGTCCCTTCAACAAAGGATTGCCATTGACAATAACTTCACCCAGATAGGTCAATAGGCGCGTCGCTCGATCGCGTCGTTTTGGAAAATGAAAGAGCTCTGGCGTGGTATCGATGAATTGCGTCGTGCAGCGATTCGCCAAAAACGCGGGATGCGTTACGAGCCGAATGAGAAAGGGAATGTTGGTCTTTACGCCGCGCACTCGGAATTCCTGCAAACATCTTTCAATACGCCGCGCCGCGTCGATGAAGCGCTGACCTCGGGCGGTTACTTTTACTAGCATGGAATCGTAAAAAGGCGTTACGACTGCTCCGGAAAATGCCGAACCGGCGTCCAGTCGAATCCCCATCCCGCCGGCGGAACGATAATGCGATATACGCCCGTAATCGGGCATGAAATTGTTGGTTGGGTCCTCTGTGGTGACGCGGCATTGCACGGCAAATCCCTGAAGTCGCACGTCGGATTGCGAAGCCAAACCAATTTCTGGATCGCTAAGCGGACAGCCTTGTGCGATCAAGATTTGACGGCGCACGATGTCGATTCCGGTGACCTCTTCTGTTACCGTGTGCTCAACTTGGATCCGGGGATTGACCTCGATGAAATAGTACGTGTTGGTTTCCTCATCCAATAAGAACTCGACGGTCCCCGCGTTTTGGTACGACACCGCACGACCGATGGTCAGCGCGGCATTGCATAGGTCCTCGCGGAGCTGAGGATTGAGACGCGGTGACGGCGCAATCTCCACTACTTTTTGATGCCGACGTTGAATTGAGCAATCTCGTTCGTACAAGTGAACCAAGTTGCCGTGCTTGTCTCCTAAGAGTTGGACCTCCAAGTGCCGGGCTTGCGAGATAAATTTCTCAACGAACACGTCTGGACTGCCAAAGGCGGTCAGCGATTCGCGTTGGGCTTGTTCAAAGGAGGGAGCGAACTCGCCGGACTCGCGGACAACCCGCATACCGCGCCCGCCGCCACCTTTGGCTGCTTTTAAGATCACCGGGAAACCAAGTTCCTCGGCTATCTGTAGCCCTTCTTCCGCCGACTGGATCGCATCACTTCCGCCTAGGACGCGGACACCCGCCCGCTTGGCAATTTGGCGGGCGTAAATCTTGTCCCCCAGTTTTTCCAGCGCTTCTATTTGGGGACCGACGAAGATGATTCCAGCATTTTCGCAAGCGCGGGCAAGATCAGGATTCTCGGAAAGGAAACCGTACCCTGGGTGAATGGCGTCGACCTGATTTAGCTTGCAAAGAGCAATGATATTTTCGATGTCTAAGTACGATCGAATGGGCTCACCCGGGCGTCCAATCAAGTACGCCTCGTCAGCCTTAAATCGATGAAGCGCGTATCGATCCTCCCGCGTGTAAATTGCCACCGTGCGGATGCCCAATTCGTGGGCGCTGCGAAAAACTCGAATAGCGATTTCGCTGCGGTTGGCTACCAACAGTTTTACGATTTTTTGCATGCCCCAGATTAACAACAAGGCAGCGCTTCTTGAAGACGCCTTAACCTGTGGTGTGCCACTGGCAGCCGCCGGAGTTGGTTACGATAGCCAGCTAAGTTCATTCGGCGGCAAGCCAGTGCGGAATCCGAACAAGGTTAGGGCAAGGAGAGAACGTACGTTGGGACTCATCTGAACCAGATCGTGACCCGGTTCAGCACTGGCTTGCCGCCGAAAGGAGCGTTATCGCACGTCCAAACGAAACCCGGCGGCTGCCTGATTATGTGACACACTGTTGTTTGCCTAAACGAAAAGAAGCCCGGCTGGCCAATGCCAGTCGGGCCTCTCACGGATTCCCCTAGGACCCAACCGCTACTGACTGATCACTAATTTTTGCGATCGACCATGAATGTTCCGTTGTCAGCGACGTTAAACAATGGCCGAGCGTAATCGGTGCTGCGTGAGCCACCGCAGCCCGGATACCAAATCAAGTTGAATCCAAGGTTCCAGGATTCTTGAGCATGTCCAAAATTGATTCCGGCTCCTTCACCTTCGTTCGGGATGAGATAAGCGAATCCCGCGGAAACCGCCACGCGATCATTCATTGGCATACGCAAGTCGGCTCCCAGTAGCCCGTCGGTCTCGCCTGTGAAGCCCGCATAAAATCGGCCTTCGGTTTGCGTGCACTCGTCGAAGCGGTGACGATAATAGAAAGCGTAAAGATCCGTCGGTTCCCATCTCTCGGTAGCCGTTGTGCCCAGCCGGTCCAGTACGGATGGAGAGCTGTCATTATTGGTCCCGGCTGTAAACCAGAATCCGAGCTCATGGCTGCATGGAAAAACCCAACTGATTTCACCACGCAATTGCATTAGATCGGTATTGTAGTACCAATCATCGGATAAATAGTCCACTACCAAACCTCCCTGGAGGCCCCAGTCGACACGTCGAAATAGGCCGCCGGTCACGAACACCTGGTTGCGGTTTTCGCTAGTCGAAGCGGCTCCCGATAGATTGCTCTGCACCGCCCGCGCACCGAATTGCATCGCCGCGAAATTCGGAAAACAAGCGAGCGGACTACCCCAGTTGAAACCTTCGTTGAAAC
>JANNPR010001276.1:0-4009 GCA_031400345.1 Planctomycetota bacterium
GCAGACTGCTGCGCGTCAGAATAGGGCGGCTCCGAGTCAGTTGGCAGGCAACGCGGCGACTGCTGCGCCTGGTCGACCAGCGACAAAGACGCAAGATTGGCCTCAATGGCGCGGTCCAAATCGCAATGGCATCAGTCAAGAAACGGGTTTGCTTGATGCCTGGCCTGCCGATGGCCCGCCGTTAGTCTGGAAAGCTAAAGGTCTTGGCGACGGTTATTCGAGCGTCGTGATCACCGACGGCAAGATTTTCACAATGGGTAAGTTCGGCGACGAAACCAAGCTTGTCGCGCTAAAGCTTACTGACGGATCGCAACTTTGGACGGCAAACGTGGGGGGCGGCGACGCTCCGAATTGCACCCCGACGGTCGATGGAGATCTAGTATTTGCCGTTTCGCATGGTGGTGATTTGCTGTGTGCCGATATCGCCTCCGGAAAGGAAATCTGGCGCAAGAATTTCCAAAAAGACTTCGGTGGCAGCATGATGTCGGGATGGGGATTCAGCGAATCGCCACTTGTTGACGGGGATCGTGTGATTGTCACACCTGGCGCGAACGATGCGATCATGGCTGCACTGGACAAGCGCACGGGAAAAGTCCTTTGGAAGTGCGCCATGCCACCGGATCCGGGAAATGCCGGCAAAGATGGTGCAGCGTACTCGTCAATCGTCCTCAGCAACGCTGCGGGCATTAAGCAATACGTTCAACTTGTGGGGCGCGGGGTCATTGGAGTCGAAGCAGATAAAGGGAAACTATTATGGGGATATAATCGTGTCGCAAATGGAACCGCCAACATCCCCACGCCCATTGTCAGTGGCGATTATGTATTCTGTTCGACCGGCTACGGAGACGGGGGTTCGGCCCTACTGAAACTCAGCGGTAACCGCCGGGAAATGACTGCTCAGGAGGTTTGGTACAAGCGTGCCAACGAACTGCAGAACCATCACGGTGGAACGATACTGCTCGAAAATTACCTTTATATGGGCCACGGACACGACAACGGATTTCCGGTTTGTGTGGATTTGAAAACGGGAAAAGACATGTGGCGTCCCGGTCGAGGTGCTGGAAGTGGCTCCGCGGCAATCATTTATGCGGACGGTCATCTCTACTTCCGTTACCAAAACGGAACCATGGCATTGATTGATGCGACACCAGAAGGCTACAAGCTTAGTGGCACTTTCAAGATCGCCATAAACAATGGTCAGAGTTGGTCGCACCCCGTCGTTGTGGATGGCAAGTTGTACTTGCGCGACCAACACGAACTTGTTTGTTACGACGTGCGAAAGCCGTAGCGATAGGTGTGCCAACCCTTGGTCCCCGGGCCTTTATGGGTCGCAATTCGGGGTTCAGATGCGGACATAAATCCTCCGCCGATAGAGCCACCAAAGTATCAACCACTGGATAACCAGCACAGTCACGCCAACAACTAGCACCTCATATTTCGAACCGAAAACCTGAAACACACTTTCACCGAAGTGGATTTTGAACGAGTGAATCAGAAAATGCTCCGATCCGTGCGCCAGCAAGTAGGCGGCGATCGAGTTCGCTCCGATTACGCGTAACGGAAAGCTCCATGCGGCCCAACCGCCGGCGTCGATCACGGCATAAAATGCCGCGAGAAACAAAAAGCACCAACCACCGCTGAAGAGCGTCCAGGAAGGGGTCCAAATCCGCTTAACGCATGGACAAAGCCCGCTCTTGTCTGCCCCATAACCCAATGCCAGCAAGACGGCGCCAGTCACTAGGAACCAGCCTACTTTCTTCCACGGATTTCCTTGCAATTTGAGCCACTCGCCGGCGATCAGCCCCAAGATCATTGTCCCGAGAGTCGGAATGAAGCTCAACGTCGCATACCCGCCGCCGTTGTGCGAAAACGGCGTGGCTCGGGGAAACTGATTCAGCAACCACGTATCGAACCACCACGCGAGGTTGCTGTTCTTGTTCCAGTGCGCCGCCAGGCCGCTGGCGTGGTGCGGCCAGTCAGTCGGCACACCAACCGTCTGATAGCTGAAATCGGCGGGTGCCTGTGGGTAAAGCACAAACGCAGCCCAATAGCCAATCAGAATCACTCCCAGTGCTACCCATTGCCAACGTTGTCGGGCGAAGCCGAGCAAGAACAACGGTATGTAACCCAGGCCAATCTGCGAGAGTGTGTCTTCGAACGTCCAATTCGTTTGCGACTTGGACATCGAGCGTAGAAACACACCTAGCAGTACCAACAAGATCGCTCGCCAGATGGCATGCACGAACATCGAGCCGCAGGACTGTCCTCGGGACATTCGGCTGGCAATCGAGAATGGCAACGACACGCCGACCAGGAACGAAAAAGATGGCTGGATCAAATCATGCAACGTGCAGCCCGTCCAAGGAACATGCGACTGATGCAAAGCCAGGAATTTCCAGAACGAGCTATCCGGAAACGCCTCTGATATTCGGCGCAAATTCAACACCTCAGCCATCATCAAAAACATAACCAGTCCGCGATAGGCATCTAGCGAGCCAAGCCGCTGAGGTTTCATCGGCGGCGACAATTCAGAAATTACGGACGACATGCCGGGTTTCCACGACGGTTGGTTTGGTTGACGCCACCCGGCTTGCCGGGGTGGTTTCACCGCTTCTTCACTACTTGAAACAGTGGGCAGTGGGCAGTGGGCAGTGGGCAGTTAAGACTAATCATTTCCTCAAGTGTTTGTCGAAGAACTCCAAGCCGGCAGGGGACTCAGAAAACCGACACTGTTTAACTAAACACTTGCGAGCTTGCGTCTGGCATTTCCGATCGGGCCAACATATGTTTCCCTAACTGTCGATCAAGCACGCCCCCAATGCCAAGTGTGAAACATGGATCCAATCTATCGAATCGCCGATACCAGTTCAATTATGTCGCCCGGTTTGGTCGTTTTCAGGGATCTGGTTGAAGACAATTTGAAGAACATGGTTGCCATCGCCGGTTCGCCTGCTCGGCTGCGTCCGCACGCTAAGACCCATAAAATGCCAGCGATCGTGCAAATGCAGTTAAGCCTAGGTATCACGAAACACAAAGCAGCAACCTTTGCCGAAGCAGAGATGTTAGCCAGAGCGGGGGCCAAAGATATCTTCCTGGCGTACAACCTGGTGGGTCCGAACGTCTCGCGGGCTGTCAAGTTCGTGCAGTCGTTTCCTGAGGTGAAGTTCGCTGCCACCGCAGATCACGCCAAACCATTGGCTGAATTGGATGCCGCCATGGAGGCCGCAAGATGTTCCATGGAGATCGTTTTAGATGTGGACACGGGGCAGCATCGCACCGGCATCTCTATTGGTCAGCTCGCCAAGGATCTCTACGCTCGGATCGTGGATTCGCGAAGCTTACGACCCGGCGGACTGCACCTGTATGACGGGCAACATCACCAACAGGACCTATCCGAACGAACTATTGCCGTCTTGGCTGGTTGGGAGATCGTATCGGCATTTCGCCACGAGTTGCTCGACGAAGGGTGGCCGGTCCCGCGAATCGTTGCTGGCGGAACAGGATCGTTCCCGATTTTTGCGAAACTAACGGATTCCATTCTCGAGCTCAGTCCCGGCACGTGCGTGTTCCACGACTACGGATATCGAGATGCGTTTCCCGATATGCAGTTCACGCCAGCAGCCCTCTTGCTAACTCGAGTCATCAGTCGGCCGACATTCAACCGAATTACGTTGGACCTGGGTTACAAGGCGGTTGCTTCCGATCCCCCGGCCGGGAATCGAGTGCTGTTCCCCGATTTGCCTGACGCACAAGCTGTTCTCCAAAACGAAGAACATTTAGTTTTAGAAACCTCGCGAGCCGACGAGTTTCAACCGGGAGACGAATTGTTTGCCATTCCCAAACATATCTGTCCTACTTCCGCGCTTTACAAACAGGCTTTCGTCGTGAGCGGTGGTCGACTGATCGGTACTTGGGACGTGGTGGCACGGGACCGGCAGTTGAGCATCTGAGTTGAAGTAGTAGGCACACTCCCCCCGTGTGCCGTCCACTTACGGCACACGGAGTGTGC
>JANNPR010001308.1:0-7593 GCA_031400345.1 Planctomycetota bacterium
TGGGCTGTTCCCCATCGTAACCACGTCGCGTTTCAAGCAGTGGCACGTTCGTCGGGTGGCACGTCCCTGAGCCTAGGCGAAGGGCGTGGCGAAGCAGGGAAGCTCTCGGACTTACAGTGCCATCCTGGCGATAGGACGCACTTCTGATTTTTTGCCGACCAACATTACTTAGGTTGCCAGTCCGTGATGGAGATCCTCACGCCCTTCACTTGCTCGTTACACTCGCTACGTTCAGGGGCGTGCCACCCATTTTAGGGGTGTGCCACCCACTTTAGGCGCATGCCACCCACGTTAAATCTTGGCTACTTCATTCCCGAGTAATGAACTCGTCCAAGTTCATGATCACGCGTGCGACCAATACCCACGCCGCTCCCTCGGCAGGCGATGAAGACGTGATAGTTGCACCGATTAGCTTCTGCGCGTCGTCGGCATGTTCGGCGTAGTATTTTCTCGAAGTTTCCAACACCTGCCGCAGTGAGTCTAAATCGCCAGACGTTGCAGGGCGCGCCAGACTCAATCGAATCGCCGCGGAGATACGTTCGTCGTCCGTACCCGATCGATCGAGCAAGCTGCCGGCCAGCGCCTGCGAGGCTTCGACATGGGACTCGTTGTTCAGCAACGTCAGGGCTTGCAAAGGCGTGTTGGAGACCGTTCGCGCTACGCAGGCTACGTTGGCGTCTGGGCAATCGAACACCGTCAGGTTAGGGTGAGGAATCGTGCGTTTGAAGAACGTATACATGCCTCGGCGAAATCGCTCATCCCCTTCACTATTCTTCCAGGTGAAGCTGTTCGCATAACTCAGCTTGGCCAAATCGTCGGGCATGGACGGAAATACACTGGGCCCTCCCACCTTGGACGACAACAAACCGGAGACGGCCAAATTCGAATCACGCACGATCTCGCCTTCGACTCGAATGCGGTTCTGTCGGTGAAGCCATAGATTATTTGGGTCAACCGCGGTAAGCTCCGACCGGTGATGGGAACTTTGGCGGTACGTCGCCGAGTTGACGATCAAGCGAATCAGATCCTTGCGCCTCCATTTAAGATCGCCGCTGTAGCGGGCGGCTAGCCAATCCAGCAGTTCAGGATGAGTCGGCGGGCTGCCTCGGACCCCGAAATCATTCAGCGTCCTAACCAACCCCTCCCCAAATAAATGCTTCCAGACGTGGTTCACGGTGACTCGCGGAGTAATCACGTTGTCGGGAGCCACCAGCCAACGAGCTAAATCTAAACGGTCGGCTGCCGACGATCGCGGTTGAAGAGCGGTCAGAATCGTGGGTGTTCCCGCTTGCACCTCATTTTTTGGCGAAAGGAACTCGCCGCGATCAAACACATGAGTGGAGCGCCCCAATCGAGGCGTCCCAAGGGTGCGCACCTCCGTCAAATCGGCCTTGAATTTTGTGTGCACATCGGCAATCTGCTTACGCACGTCAGCCACTCGAACGTCGCGTGCGACTTCCTCTACGTAGTAGTCGAACAGCAACTGCTTCGTGCGGGCTATTCGCTTTTCGGGATACATCTCTAGGGCATCGGCAATTTCTTTCTTCGGAAGTTGTAAACCACGTTCATCGCCACTAAGCGCCACCAACCTAAACCGACCGATCGTTTGTTTTTCACCGTAATTTTGGTCCAGGTCAATTCGCAGTCGGCCTCCGTTCGGCAATTTCAGGGGTGCTCGAGTGCGGAATTGGATCCAATGCTGTTCCCCAAACTTGGGACCAATGGCCCAACCTGTTTTTCCCGACGCATCTCCTTTGAGAGGTCCGTCTGGGCTGAACTTTGATTGCGAGTAATCCGCTTGAGCACGGTGCAGCTCAATGGGTTGGTCCGGTTGTCCTTCAACGACTACATACGCTTGGAAGCCGGTGAGAACAAAACTGCCTTTGGCTGATCTTCCAGGTCCTTTACCAGGCAGTGTGTCATCCGGCAGTACGTACAGTTTGAGTCCGGTGATGCTATCACTGCTACTTTGTGCGGAAACGACGTATTGGTCCTTATCGGGATACTGGTCCTTATCAGGTGTTGCCGTCCGCACAGAATCCGCATCGATCTGAAAGTGGCTCGAGCCTCCCGCAGTGGAGACAACTTCCGAGACGTTCAACGAATTTTCCTTGAGTTCATTCTCCGGCTGCGACAGAAGCTGCTTGTGCAATTCGTTTTCCCAGGCCATTGAGGGCGCATCCAACTCGGAGTAACGAGCGGCTAGTGCTTGCTCGAGCGGTTGCAGTGCCTGTTCCATGGCCTGCAAATTGTTCGCTCCTACCGCCAGCTTTGGCGAGATCTCCTCAGCGTTGTTAAAGAAGGCAAACATCCGGTAATAATCGTCGTGCGGAATCGGATCGTACTTGTGACTGTGGCAACGTACGCAACCAATCGTCAATCCCAGCCAGACGGTACCGACCGTTTCTGTGCGATCGAAGACAGCGGCGACACGATACTCCTCCTGGTCGACCCCACCTTCCTCGTTGGTCAGTGTTTGACGCAGGAAACCGGTTGCTATTTTTTGTTTCGTTGTTGAATCGGGTAACAGATCACCGGCAAGTTGCTCGATCGTGAATTGATCGAACGGCAGGTCCCGGTTCACAGCCTCAATCACCCAGTCGCGAAAGATGTAGGCATCGGGTCGAGCTCGATCCTTTTCGTATCCGTCTGAGTCTGCAAAGTGGGCCAAGTCGAGCCAGTGCCGTCCCCAACGCTCGCCAAAGTGCGGTGACTTCAGCATACGTTCGACGACGGCCTCATAAGCGCCAGCGGAACTATCGTTGACGAATCCATCGACCTCTTCCACCGTGGGAGGTAAGCCCAGCAAGTCGTAGCTCAAACGCCGGACTAGTGTGTAACGATCGGCTTCCGGAGACGGCGCCACACCTTTTTGCTCTAGCAGCGCCAAAATGAACCGGTCGATTTCATTCCTAATGAAGGACTCAGTCTTCACAGCTGGTAGGGAGTGTTTTTGAAGCGGCTGGTAGGCCCAGTGGCCCGCCCAGACTGCTCCTTCGCTAATCCATTGTCGGAGTTTGGCAAGTTCCTCGGGCTTAACGGGCTCTTTTTCCTCGGGTGGCATTCGTTCCGCGAGGTCCGTGGTTACGATGCGACGAATCAGTTCGCTCTCGTCGGGTTTGCCGGGCACGATGGACGGTAGGCCACTATCCCCGCCCTTTTGCGCGGCAGTTCTGTCCGACAATCGCAGTCCAGATTCAGGCTTATCTCGTCCGTGGCAGCCGAAGCAGCGATCCGCCAAGATCGGCCGAATGTCTCGATCGAATTCGATGCGATTAACGGATGGTGGCGATTCCGCGCGCGCCGAAGCGGCAGCAATGGAAAACGCAATTGCAAAGAGTTGAACAAGCTCCCACCGTGGCATTCATCGGCTCCTGGGTGAATGGCGTCCATCGTAGAACGAAAGTCAGTCCGTTGGTAGCTCCATAGAACAAAAGGTCCACGGAGCAAGATTCAATACGAATCACGTTCCACTGCAAGTTGGGCGGACGTTGAAACCCAATAGGGCGTGATTACCCGTAGACCGCCTCGATGGGATGCCCCAACGAGATCGGAAAAGGTCGGTCGAAAGGATCGGTGTAGTGTCCGCTGGGTTCGATGCCCAACGCATGGAACAAGGTGGCGGCGACGTCCCACGGGCCGAAACTCTCGGTTATAGGCTCGCCACCCAAGCGATCCGAAGCTCCGACCACGGCGCCGCGTTTCACTCCGGCCCCTGCCAAAACGATCGAGTAAACTCCGGGCCAGTGCTTACGACCGGGTGACACGCCGGCGAATCTTCGCTCGAGGGCGATCCGTGGAGCTCGACCAAACTCTCCCATGCAAATGACCAATGTCTCTGCCAATAAACCGCGTTGGTCAAGATCCTCGATTAAGGCAGAAAAGCTTTCATCAAACCGCGGCAACAGGCGGTCGCGCAATGCGTCGAAAATATCATTGTGCGTATCCCAGCCGTACAGATCCGTATCGTTCGGGCTTAGATCTTGGCCGCGATTGGAATGATTCCAGATCACATTCACGAACGGTACGCCAGCTTCAACCAGGCGCCGAGCTAAAAGACAGGACTGTCCCGAACGGTGCCTGCCATACCGATTTCGTAGGTTTTCAGGTTCGGCGTCAAGATTAAATGCTTCGCGCGCCTGCGGCGACGCGAGCATGTCGTAGGCTTGGCGATACAGACGATTCATGTCGATCGCTCGATGTTCGTTGCCCAGCCGCTGGGAATATTGATCGAGCGATTGCTTCAGTGTTAATCGACTGCTCAAGCGGACCGTCGGCATTTCTGCTGGCAAGGCGAGGCCGGGGATGGTGCTGCCGGAACTATTCACGTCTTCGACTACGAGCGGCTCGTAGGCGCGACCGAGCCTCCCACCATCTTGGCCTGGCGCTGGCGTAGTGGGAACAAGTGCAGGACCGTTCAAGTGTACTGCGTCATAGACCATTCGTGCGTTCGGTCGAACGCGACGCAGTACCGCACCGTACGTAGGGATATCATCGGGACTTGGGGGCGGGTTCCCCGATCGACGTGCATGGTAGTGTCCGGTGAGCGCTAAGTAGGCCGCCGAGCCGTGGTCGAGATCTTCATGAGACATGCTGCGCAGAACAGTTAGACGATCGGCCACGCGCGCGATGCGAGGCATATGTTCACAAAAATGGACAGTGGGTGTGGCCGTCGCGATCGGCGAAAAAGCGCCTCGCACGTCGAGTGGTGCGTCGGGTTTGGGATCCCACATATCGATTTGGCTTTGACCCCCACTGGCGAACACCAAAATGACCGACTTGGCGCGGCCAAAACCAGCAATTCGAGTCGAGGATTGTTCGCCAGCAACTGAGTCGCGATCCCAACCCGCAAGCCCTAGCCCGGCCAACGAGCCAAACCGCAACCACTCGCGCCGAGTGATGCCGCCAGAGCAACGACGATAATGGTCGACGACGCGCAACATGTCGTTCGATTCTATCTCACAAGAATTCTTATCGTGCGGATTGCAACGCAAAAACGGATTAAAAATAGTTGTGCAGGTTCGCAGCATGCCATTAAACTGAGCCTATCTTGCGTAGACGCTTCGGCTTATAGCGTTTGCGCTTTCCACCTCAAGATCCCGCCCCCATGCCGCTGATACAAATGCATTGACGCCCATATTTGAGGGTGCTAACGTGCAGGTCAAGTTTGCCCTGAGTAAAACGTCCGTTCATTCCTTTTCTGTATGAAAGACCTGGGCCACACTCAACACACGAACGGAATGAATTCCGTTTTCCCATCATTGGAGCCGTATTATGCTCACGATTTTTGGCCCGAGCGGTACTGGTTACTGCGACAAGGTCTCTCGCCGGAGCTTTTTAAAGATCGGGGCCATGGGGATCGGTGCGGGAGCCCTAACTCTGGCCGATATTTATCGAGCCCAAGCAGCGACAGGCAACCGTTCTTCCAAGGCGATCATTAACGTGTTCCTGGGGGGCGGTCCGCCCCATCAGGATATGTGGGAAATCAAGACGGAAGCGCCGTCGGAAATTCGTGGCGAATTTAGCCCGATCGCTACCAGCGTCCCAGGGATCCAAATCGGAGAGTCATTTCCAAGAATCGCTTCCATGATGGACAAGTTCGTAGCTATTCGATCTGTGGTTGGATCGACGGGACAGCACGACTCATTTCAATGTATGACCGGCTGGCCCAAAAACAACTTGTCTTTTATCGGGGGTCGTCCAAGTCTCGGTTCCATAATCAGCCGAGTAAAAGGTCCTGTAGAGCCTTCGGTGCCACCATTTGTGGGGTTGGCGGCTCCAACGACCCATGTGCCATGGTCCGACCCAGGCTCGCCAGGGTTTCTAGGACCGTCCTTTTCACCGTTCAAGCCAGACGGCTTTGGCATGGCCAACATGAAGCTGAATGGTATCACGACTGACCGTCTGGCCGATCGCAAAGCACTGTTGGATAGTTTTGACAGACTTCGACGAGATCTCGACAGTTCCGGAAAGCTCGACGCCACGGATACCTTCACGTCGTCCGCATTTAACGTGTTGACGTCCAGCAAGCTGGTGGATGCTCTGGATCTTTCTAAAGAGGATCCAAGGGTCCGGGAACGTTATGGAGATGGCAAGCCGTATCACTTCCAATTCGATGGTGCACCGACGGTCAACGAGCATTTATTGTTGGCCCGCCGATTGGTCGAAGCCGGAGTTCGTTGCGTAACGCTCTCGTACGGACGTTGGGACAGTCACGGGAATAATTTCGATCTAGTAAGGGATCATGGCGCAAAGTTAGACCAGTGCCTCACGGCGTTAGTAGAAGATTTGGACCAGCGCGGGATGTTGAATGATGTGACGGTAATTGCCTGGGGTGAATTTGGGCGAACGCCGAAGATCAACAAAGGTGCAGGGCGTGATCATTGGCCACAGGTTAGCTGCGCACTTATGGCTGGTGGTGGCATGCGTACGGGCCAAGCCATCGGATCAACGGATCGTCTTGGAGAACACGCCGACAAGCGGCCCGTGCATTTCCAAGAAATATTCGCGACACTATTTCATTGCGCGGGAATCGATCCGGGCTCGAAGCCGATTATCGATCCAGCTGGTCGACCACAACCGTTGGTGGAGTATTACCCGCCCATGTCAGAAGTCCTGTAGAAGACAGTCGGCAGTATGCAGTCGGCAGTCGGCAGTAAAGATCGTATCCAGCGCCGGTTACCATGCCACGAAGCTCGATGGCGTTTATTCACTGCCGACTGCCGGCTGCCGACTTATCTCTGCGGGACCAGCACGGACAATGCTAAGGCAGCCATGCGAAATTTGGCTGGAGTATGTGTGGTAATCTCCCCGTCGGTATTCACCGGTCGGGATCTGCGGGCGTGGACCTCGACGTTGCGGCCACGAAAGGTACGCGCCCGCGACCAATGTGTTAACTTGCCATGGCGCAGCGCAGGAAATAAAGGAATGAATTCCCACCAATGGTCCATTTCCAGGCTGTACATATCGAACAGGCCATCATCAATAGCGGCATCTTCCGCTACGGTCATGCCTCCGCCGTAATGGCGGCCATTGCCGACTGCAATCTGGAGCGTCCTGGTTCGAATCGTTTCTCCATCGCAACGAATCACCGCGCTGAAAGCTCGTGCCTTCCAAGCAACTCGCACGGCTGTAAACAAGTATGCCAACACGCCCCACCGACTTTTGGCCTCCGACGAGAGTTGTCTGGCCACCTCAACCGACAAACCGATACTAGCAACGTTGAAAAAGTGTTTGCCGTTTACTTGGCCGAGATCGATTCGCTTTGTGTGACCCGCAGAGATGACTTGGCACGCTTCGGGCAACGTAAGGGGTATATCCAAAGTTCGTGCGAGGTCGTTTGCGGTCCCCAGAGGTAGGATGCCTAATGGCAATTGCACGTCGACTAGGCCGTCTGCCGCGGCGTTTAATGAACCATCACCCCCACCGACAATCACCAGGTCGACTTGGTCCCGATAGTGACGGACAATATCCGATAAGTTTCGTGAATCGTCCTGTTCCGGCTCGATTAACTCCAGCCCTAAGCTCTGTAGATGCTCGATGGAGTCATCCACGCGCTGTTCCGCTTGGCGAGCCTTACGGTTGACGAGGAGT
>JANNPR010001315.1:0-3940 GCA_031400345.1 Planctomycetota bacterium
CTGCAAATACATCAGCTTCATTATTTTTGCTGCACAGCGCGATCAAGACGCCCGTTTTATGCAATTGCAAAATTTGCTGTTGAAACGACTGAAAAACTGCTCCGGGATATTCCCTGGAGTTCAATTGAATTCCATCGACACCGTCTTCTCCGACGAGCCCACCCCAAAGCGTATCGTCGCAATCTAACACCAACACCTTTCTGGCGCGACCGAAATGCGCCGCCAGCGCTTGCGCAAGGAGCTCGCTCCAACCACGCAGCAGCGCCGTCGCCAGTGGAGCCTTATAGAGCTGCCATAACCGCTGATCGACACAATTACGCCAACCCGCCTGCTGAGCCAATCGAGCGATATCCGCAACAACGATTTGAGGATGAGTTGACGAGAGTGAACGTAGCTTGGCATTCAGTTGATCGACTTGCTCGAACACATCCGAGCGGTGCATGACATCGATGGGAGGTAGGACCGTGTTGACAATGATCGGAAGGCTGGTCGATTGCGTCGCCAGTTGAATCAAATTACTAATGTACGAATCGATCGCTTCCATGCGATGCTGAAGATCCGCTAGTTTTGGAGTCGCTATCGCATCTAACCAAACGGCTAAGATGAATGCTTGGTAGGGCTTTGCATTGGCCGGGGCGTCGCGGACGATCAATTCCTGATGTAGAACGTCGAAATCGCCCATCTCGACGTCAATTCGTATCCCCCGTTTATAGCCGGCGAGCCTTAGCCATGGTAACAATGGTTCGAAAGAAAAGTTCCGCAACACGCGAACGGAAGCTTCAACTGGCACCTCCGATAATGCATCCAACTGGCGAGTCTGCCGCAAGGGCGAACTAGGCGAGCCAGTGAGACTATTTGCGAGCGTCCCTCGCAAAACATTCCAGAAATCCGCAGGTTGAGTAGCGCTTGGTTCAATTGAAAACATGGTCACTGGATTACCCAAACCGATCGATGTTCGAAAATGTTATGCCGCCCGTTCAAGAAACTCGTAAAGTCCTAATCCCGCGATCTGCCAGAACGAAACCGATGCACCACCGAACAGTGGCGCAGGAGTTGGTTCACTAATCCTTATCAGCCGATGTTGCTTGCGCAACTCGTTCAATAAATCGTCGAGTGACCGTGTTTCGTAGCAGCAGTGGTAGATACACGGACCAACGGTGCGAAGTGACCGGCTGATTGGTGAGCTCTCAGACAGAGGCTTGATCAATTCCACGCGAGGGCCACCTCCTAATGCTTCTAACAGTCGCAGTTCGACATCCTGGCGCTCATCGACTTCCTCGGCGACACATCGGTACCCTAGCCCGAAGTAGAATCTCAACGGCGTTTCGAAATCCGATGTCGCCAAGCCGATGTGGTGAAAAGTCAGATCGTGAACTGTCGACATGTCGCACATTTGCATGCTCAATCGTTCGTTGTCTTGCGTTTGGCGACCGCTGCATAATTAATCAGACCCTTTGCGTCTTTAGGACTGCGGTCATCCAGACTCAGGACTAATTCGGATTCGATCTCTAAACCAGAACGACCGATGAGGTTGCGAATCTCATCGGCGGTGCGAAACAGGTATACGTGGTCCTTCGCCGGACAATTAGCGCAAGTAGTTAGGAAAACCAAGCCGTCGTCGGCAAGCAGGGCGGCAAGTTTTTCCAGAATGGAACGTGGGTCGTCCAGATGTTCGATGACTTCACCGATGGTAATGAAGTCATACAGGTTTTGGATCGGCATCGTATCTACGTCGCGCTGTTCAAGCGTTATCCGGCCGTCGCGGTCATCAAGCCAAAAGGGCATAAACTCACGGCAGAGCTTCAGGGATGTCGGGCTTATATCAACAGCATGACAACGAGCAGTACGAAAGGTTTGTGCAGCCGCGGCCAAATACATGCCGTGGCCCGGGGCCGATTTCCAAATAACGTGTAACTTGTCGGCACCGTTTTTCAGTTGTCGACTTGAAAAAAGAGTACATCTCGTAGTGGTTTCGCCAAAGAAACTGCGATACAGCCAATCCAACCATGTAGCTTCGCATGGCCGCCGCATTCGTGTAGACATCGCGATAGGCATCACGCTGGCATCTGCAAGAATAGGCTCCCGTCCGGCCGAAACTTATGGTTTCAATGAGGACGTCCTGGCAAAGTTCCAGGTAGGCAGC
Source organism: Planctomycetota bacterium (assembly GCA_031400345.1). Taxonomy (GTDB): domain Bacteria; phylum Planctomycetota; class Planctomycetia; order Pirellulales; family Pirellulaceae; genus JANNPR01. The sequence continues at coordinate 2,144 of JANNPR010001315.1, forward strand.
GACAGCATAATCGAGTCCTAAATCAACCGACGACAGGTATTGTTCGAGCCGTTTGGCAAAATCGCTCGCTTGCCTTCGATAAACCTCGTCGCGACTCGCCAGGTAGGGAGTCAGCGCTTTGCGCTGTAATGGGTTTCGCTCGACGATCTGATGAATCATCTCTTGAAAAGCACCAACGTACGCTAGTTCCGCTACTTGCATGACGCACCGCCGCGACACTTGTGAATCAACCAGTCGACGAAGTCGGCGGAGTATAGGGAAATGGGCAGAAATGGAACAAGGCTAACTAATGATGCTAGCAATCCCGCAAGCTACCACGGTAATTTGCCATTGCTTTTAAAAACGTTGAATCGGTATGACTTCCGTCTCATTCAGGAACAGGAAAATCTCGCGAACATGGAAGGCGCACATGGAACAGCCGGTTCATCAGCTAGCCAAAGCCGTGCATTTGCATCGCTCGGGCCAACGGGCGCAGGCGCGATCCGAATATTCTCGGATCTTAAAAAAAACGCCTAAATTCGCCGAAGCTTGGCAGATGCTGGGAATGCTCGATTTTGAAGAGCAGCGTCACGAGGCGGCATTGGAGAGCGTCAAACGTTCTGTGGAACTCGATTGCCGCAACCCGCACTTCGCTCATAATTTGGGACTGGTCTATCGTGCGCTCGGTCGACTACCCGACGCCGAGGCTGCGCTGCGGGCCTCTCTGGCATTGAGCCCCACGAACGCAACGGTCCTTGCGAATCTCGGATTAGTTCTGCTCGGACAACAGCGCGCCTTAGAAGCCGCTGCCGCGTTGCAACATTCTCTGCGAGTCGATCCTGCTGTGAGCCAAGTGCATCTAAACCTGGGATTGGCTTACTCATCGCAGGGGTTACTTAACGACGCCCTGAAAAGTTATCAACGATCGATCGAATTGGACGCGGGTAACGCAGCGGCGCATGCGAACCATGGAGTCGTGCTGCAACGTTTGGGGAGGTTGCCAGAAGCGACGACATCTTTATGCAAGGCAGTGGAACTCGAACCTCAATCCGTAACCCATTTGAGCAACTTGGGCGTGGTCCTTACGCAACTCGGCCAACCGAATGAAGCGTTAAGAATACTGTTGCAAGCAACGGAACTGGATCCCACTTCCCATCAGGTGTGGGGCAATTTGGGTGTTGCTCTCATTGACCTAGGGCGCCTTGACGAAGGCATTACGTGCCAACGGCAGGCAATTAGCCGCGAATCTCAATCGGCGACCCACTGGAATAATCTAGGCACTGCGCTGAAGGAAGCGGGCCAACTGCGGGAGGCGGCGGCCGCCTTCCGTCGTTCGCTCGAACTCGAAGCAAGTTCTGCCGTACACAGCAATTTACTCTTCTGCCTGACATACGATCCCGAAACACCTTACGCCCTGTTGATCGAAGAACATTGCCTGTGGGGACAGCGGTACGGATATCCTGCCAGCTCTATTGCGCCGCACGGCAACTCAGCTGATTCGGAGCGGCCGCTACGGATCGGGTATTTTTCGCCTGATTTCCGCCAACATGCCGTGGCATTGTTTATTGAACCGATCCTCGCAAACCACAACCGCGAGCGGATTGAAGTATTTGCCTATGCGGAGCTGCCCGTCCCGGATTCCACGACCCAGCGATTACAGAAGCTCGTTCCGAATTGGCGCTGGACTCATCAACTCTCAGACGAAGACCTTGATTTGATGATTCGCGCGGACCACATCGATATCCTTGTCGATCTGGCAGGCCACACTGCGGGTGAGCGGTTACGGCTGTTCGCTCTGGCGCCTGCGCCCGTGCAAGT
>JANNPR010000015.1:0-2763 GCA_031400345.1 Planctomycetota bacterium
AGCTTCATTGCCGCGCTTCATCGACGAGGTCTACAACAGTCGACGGCTCCACTCCGCGCTCGGATATCGGAGCCCAATCACGTTCGAAGAGGAGCACGCCCGGGCCGATCGACACCGTGGCGCAAGGCGTGTGCTGCTGCCGGCGTCGTGGGTGTGACGTTTCACGATCTGCGCGGAACCGCGGCAACCCGCTTGGCGCTGGTCGGCTGCACTGAGGCCGAGATCGCCACCATCACTGGCCACGCCCTCGCGGGCGTGCGCTCGATCCTCGACGCGAACTACCTGCACCGCGACCCAGCAATCGCCGAAAATGCGATCCGGAAGCTCGAACAGGGAACGAAATCTTCAAACTGAGCTTCAAACCGATCCGGAATGTTCCGGCGCGCCGCGATCTAACCCCTTGAAACGATTGGTAGCGGAGGGCGGATTTGAACCGCCGACCTTCGGATTATGATTCCGCTGCTCTAACCAACTGAGCTACTCCGCCACACCCGAGCGCGCACGCGCCGGGCGCAAGGGTGCGCGATATAAGAAGCCGTGCCTGGCGCTGTCAAGGAGACGCGACGGGACTGCGGGACGCAGTGTGCCGCGCGCGAGCGATCACTGCGGCGGCCATGTGCCGGTCGCGCGACGCGACATGCGCCGCCCGCTGTCTGGTGCGATACGCCTTGAGGTCCCCACGCGATCGTTCTCTTTTTGTTCTTGACGGCGCCTATGCCGCGTGCACGAATGATACGTGTGCGGTCGGAGACGGTCGATGCGACAAGCGTACGGACAGCAGGAGGCCCACGAACCCATGGTCTGGGAGCGCGTGGTCTGGCGGCAGGGCGACGGCCACTACACGTTCGAGGTCACGAAGGGCGGGCTACATGCGACGCTGACCGCGCCGCACGGCGGGGCATTGATCCTGCCGATGGTCGCCTGGGAGGGCCTGCTCGATGCGCTCGGCGCGGCGCGCAAGACGCGCACCCGCGGCGAACGCGGCTTTCCGGCACGGTCGGGCGCACGCTGGTACGACGGTGAGGCGCTCGAGCTTGCGACGGCATTCAAGGCCGGCCGCACCGTTCCGCAACTCGCCCGCGCGCACAATCGCACCGAATTTGCCGTCGAACTTAGTTTTTGTTGAACATCCTAGGCAACTCCGGCGGCTGCCAGTGGCACGCTTGGGCACTCCTGCCCGTCGCGTCTCCCGAGCCCTCACTGTTTGAAACGCAAATTGAGATATTCCGCCAGTCCGACCACGTCGCGTTTCAAACAGTGGCACGAATTATTCAATTATTTCTTCTCAGCGACCCCCAACTCCTTCAGCTTCGCGGCCACATCGGTCGCGTGCGAACCGGTTTGCACCATCTTGTCGATGTGCAGGATTTTGCCATCCTTACCGATGTAGAATGTCCACCTTACCGGAGTTTTTTTGTCACCCGTTATGAGCCCATAAGCCTTGGCTGTTTCGGTCGTCGGATCGCTTAAAATGGGATAGTCGAGCTCCAGCGAATCGGCGAATTTCTTGTTTTCGTCGGCCGTATCACAGCTAGCAGTAAAGTAAGCGACATCCAATTTTTTCAGGAGTTTACCACTTTCTTTAAAGGACTTGCATTCCTTGGTGCAGCCACCGGTAAATGCTTTAGGAAACCAAGCTACTACGACGGCCTTTTTGCCACGGAAATCGGAGAGCTTGTAGGTCTTGCCGTCGCTGCCAACCAAGGAGAAATCCGGGGCCTCGTCACCCACCTTCGGTTCCGCCTGTGCACTGCGGCCAATTAATGCTGCTACTCCAAACGTTAAGCCGATGTAAATCAGAATCTTCATGGTGGCGACTCCCTTGTGATTCGGGCAGAAAACGAAACGAGGCAACCCGCAAGTGACGTTACCATGGGGAGACGTTAGCTTGCAAGCACACCGCCGCCGCCCGCCCTCACGGACTGTTCATTCTTTCAAGCGTCGCGCTCGCAGAATATTCCCGTGGTGTTGCGGTGACTCATCCGTAAAGAGCATGTCACGGGCGTTGTCAATGTCACCGTTGGCTTCATAACACCGAGCCAGATTGTATTTGGCTGCCGACTGCCAGGGGCTGTCCGGATCCGACTCGATCGTGCGAAGCTTAAGCCAATCGATCGCGGCCGGCAAATTGCCAGTTTCGAATTGAGCTAGTCCCAGCCAAAAACTGGCATGCTGCTTGGACCGTTGTATGAACATTGTCATTGCCGCTAGACGCGCATTGAAGGCCGGTTCGGATTCACCGTCACCTCGAAGAATTCCGACTGACTGTTGAAGAGATTTATTCGAACCAATGGCTTCAATCTGTTCGCGATTAGTTCGAGCGGCTAAGTAATAGCTCTTCGCACCCGATGCACCCTCCGGGTTGTCGAACACGCCGCGGAGGTGCAAGTGACGCCCCTGTAAGAGTGGATTGCGGCGCAATGCAAAACCCGCTTCCATGTAATGTTCGGCGGCAGCCTCCGGATCCACTTTGATCCGCTGTGATCTAACGAAGGAATAAGTCGCCGCTTCGCATCCAACTGACCAGACCTGAGTGATGGTAATGCCGCCCACTTTCTGTAACCGCTCGGCAATTTGCGATGGAGCCACAGTCAACGATATTCTCTGTTCGCCGGCCAGATTAGATTCCAGTTCCCACATCCGCCGTGACAGGGCAACGGGCGCCGCCTCGATTAGCGCTACAACCTTTTTTAGCTCTGCCGGCGACGTTCCATATTTTCGCTCGTCATCCAAGTCCAACGAGCTCAGCAACTCAGGATGCTC
>JANNPR010000020.1:0-3734 GCA_031400345.1 Planctomycetota bacterium
TTCATCAACTTCGACCCCGCCAATATGATTCTGTATGGCACAGGGGAACCGATTGCTGCTCTCAAAAAAGTCGGCAAGTATGTGAAGAGCATCCATTGCAAGGACGGTAAATGGGCTAAGAATCCTGGCGAAGGGTGGGGCCAAGAAGTCCCTCTGGGCCAGGGCGATGTGGGTTTCGAAAATTATTTACGAACACTGAACGAGTTGGGTTATTCAGGGCCACTTACTATCGAACGTGAGATCCCGCAGGATCCCGATCGCCAAAAGTCGGAGATCGGTCAGGCAATCCGTCTGCTGAATGATCTGAAGGCCAAGATACTAAGTTGAGGCCAACAACGGGAATCACGCGAAGGGAATCACTTGATCCAACCATTTTTCATCACATTGCTGCTCTGCTGTTTGTCGAGTCTAGTCTACAGTGCAGATGGGCCAGGCGATGTCACACGTTCGTCCATTTCATATGGCATGCCTCACCGCTTGGCGACTCTGCAAAACAGTCAAATTACCGAGAGCAGTGGAATCGCGGCTTCGCGACGTAAACAAGGAGTGTTCTGGACACATAACGATTCTGGTGACTCGGCTCGAGTATTCGCGTTTGATGAACAGGGACGTGACCTGGCCACCGTGCGCGTGGACGGAGCTGACGCTCAGGATTGGGAAGATATGGCGTCATTCTCTCGAGACGGAAAACACTTCTTGATCCTGGCCGACATTGGCGACAATCTTACGCGGCGCAACGACTGCCGGTTGTACCTGATCGAGGAACCGAATCTTCAAGACGAGGCCGTGCGTCCTGTCCAGACGATTCGGTTTCGCTATGCCGATGGAGCGCATAACTGCGAATCGGTGGCCGTAGACCCAACTAAAAATCTAATCCTGCTTGCTACCAAACTCTTGGGTCCTGGTTCGAATGTTTACGAATTAAGCGTGCCCGCGACACAGTCGCCGGACGTTCTCACCGCCAAACGAATTGCTACGATCGCCGTACCCATCAGTACCGCCATGGATATTTCGAGCGATGGGCGACACGCCGTAGTGCTGACCTATGGGAACGCCTACGAATTCGCTCGCAGTAAAGACGAGTCCTGGACCGAGGCATTCTCCAGACCTGGCCGGGAGATTGTCATGCCATCCCGCGTTCAAGGAGAATCGATTTGTTACGGGCACGATGGTCGTTCGCTGTATTTGACAAGCGAAAAGCTACCCACACCGCTGTTCGTTATCCCAGCGTTGGATGAGCCGGCCAAATAGCTTCTCAAAAGGCGTCATCGATTGACGCGGAACTATAAAGCGGCATGTAACGATAGTAGACCTCGAGGATCATGACGCACATGGCCGTCGTATACAATCTTCCGCCGACCGAACCATGTCGGTCGGGAAAGAACCAGCTTCCCGCCGCGTGTCCTTCGTGGGACTGAGTCTTCACCAATTGGTCACGCATCCGGCTATTCCAGCGTTCCCAAACAGGGCCTTCATAGTGGTGAAGCGCCTGAGTCGCATAGTAATTGAAGTAGATATCGTTCTTGGACGGACCTTGTTGTGAAAGATACTCGATTCCTAAACGGAGCCGTTCGTCGTCACGATTCCAGCCGGTGTACATTCGCGAGAGCAAAGCCACGGCGGTCGGCCCAGGTGCCTTCCCTTTCTCCATGTATCCATAAAAGGCGCCGTTGGAGGATTGCACGCTGTCCAAGTACGACTTAGCTCGTTCGATGACCGGCGAAGGAACATTCAGCCCGGCCATGCGAGCACTCTTGAGCGCCATGAACTGCCAACCGAACGAGGTGGTATCTCCAGGCTGCCCGGGGTAGTATCGCCAGCCTCCGCGAGCGTGCTGCGCATTGCAGATGAAATCAATCGATTTCTGCGCGTACTCTTTCAATTCACTATCGCCGGTCATGGCGTAGGCTTCGCAAAGACAGATGGCGGACAATCCCTGCGCATACATTGTGCCTTCTTGAAAGTCACCGCCCAACTTGCTCTCTCGCATCCGGCTCATCAAATAATACAAACCGCGTTTTACGACCTCCTGGTACTCGCCTTCCTTGGGTGATTCGTTTGCCCCCAAGAAGGGCAACAGGGCTAACGCGGTGGCGGCAGTGGTTGATCCTTCGGTGCCGGGGTCCGGGCAACGCTGGTTACAAGGACCTTCTTGATGATTGATCCGCCAACCGCCGTCGTTTCGTTGATGGGCAGCCAACCAAGTCAACCCCAAAGCCACCGCCTGCTCGCTCTGCGACGAACCACCGCGTACCCGAATCAGTTTGCCTCGAGCTTCTTTCGGGCGGCCTTCTAAGCCTCCTCCCAACGGCCCACCCAACCGCTCCCACAGCAGACCGGGGTCGGTTTGCCAATTGGGTCCGACGACGTTTGGCATGGTGTTGGCCGGAGGGACGCCGGCGATTGGCCAGGGAACATGGGGAGCATCGGGAAAGGTCAATATCTCTAGCAATGTATCGTCTGAATCGGTGATCGTTGTCGGTCCCAGAGGGGTCGGCGATGTCATCAGGTCGTCGAGTTCTGCATCGTTGTTCGGCGACTGCGGAGACATAATTAATTCAACCTGGCTCGCTTCTCGGCGATCTTCCAACAGCGACAATCCAAGCACCATCAGCAGTGCCGTGTGCACGACAAAGCTGATCAGAAAGCTGGTCAACGGTTGATAAAAACTGCGTTGCTGAGTTTCTTGGCTTGTTTTCTGCGAACGATTTTTGAGTGCAGGTTGTAGCGGTTGCACTCGAGGCAACGCACCACCAGCAGGGAGACGACTGGGCGCGCGGGGTCGGGCCGTGGGGGGTATCACGGAGTGGAATGGTTCTTGATCATCGGTTGGCGAATGGTTATGCGACATAATTCGAAGGTATCGCACGGTCGTACTCTTCAACGCGCGCAGAGACTGCGAAATTATAGGTCGCCTGCAGTTGTCGGATTCCCATTCATTTCTGAAACGCGTCTCATCCATTCTGATTCTTGTCAAGGCCCATATGGCCTAGATTTCATCCGAGAAAAAAAGTGGCTTTGTTGCCTCGGGTGAACACGCTTATAATGCGAGCCCTCATTCGATGGTTTTGTAGATCGCAATCGTCTTAACAACGATTCCAACACGAAAGGTAAACACCGCCGTGATTTCGGTTAGGCCCAAAGTTGCCGAATTGGCGTTTCAGTTATACGGTCGAGCCCTTCACCCCGAACTTTTTGATGTTTGTCTGTCGCGTCATGTTGAGCGAGGTCCTTATTCTGCAAAGATAGATGTGACGAGTGCCGGTCATGTCATTACCTGGCGCTACGCAGGTATCACACTGACAGAGGTCGCTACCTCAGCACTAAATCCTTTACCGCAAAAACGCCGATTGATGTCGTATCGCTTGAAGGGCGAACGTCATGATCGCGTGGAATGTCGTGGAGGCGTTGTTTATCAAATGAGTTTCCAGTTGGAAACGGTCGCCCCCGAAGTGTTCTGGACATTTCAGCAGGAATTATCTGACGGTGGCGACCGGAATGGGATGCTGTTCACGTTCGACGCCGCCGGGCGAATCACGCTGGGAGCGTTATCCTATCTTCAAGTTGAAACTCGCAACCGCAACCTTCTCGTGCAAGCCTTCCACACGTTCCCGGAAGATTACGCCATCGTCAAAACTCAGTCGATGTTCGAGCTACCGTAGGGGCGGTACGGACGACGCATAAGCTAGGCACACTCTTTGTGGCGCAAATGGACGGCACACGGAGATCCGGTG
>JANNPR010000022.1:0-3501 GCA_031400345.1 Planctomycetota bacterium
CTTCAACCGCACTGTGGGGCTGGTTGATACCTGGTCTAAAATTGAAAAGAAATCCACGTAGTATGAAACTCACACAGGATTACAAGACTAAGGTTGGCGAGCGACAACCGGATCGTTTTGACGTTCCGTTTCGCGGACCCGCGAAGAGTAAGGATGTGGATTCTGCTCAAATCGCACTTGGCTTGCCTCGTCGGCAAACAAGTAAATCCGATCTTCAAGCAGCGAACCGTGATCAGGCTTACCTTCAATCAATTCGCCCGTCTCGATATACCGCACCGCGTCAAAACCTGCCAGTGCCGGCGCGAATCGTTCAGGATTCGATAGGAACTTCTGCCGCTCAGCTTGTCCGGCGAATAAGTAAGTTCGGCCGCGATGCGTTGCGCCATATTTAGCATCTCCCTTTATCCAGGCAGGTTCCGCGCGATCGATCAGCGACACGGGACAATAGCCTTCGATTATCAAGGGTGGGGTTCTTGCCGGCAGACCTGACTGAATACTAGGTGTTGGCGCAACCCAGTTTGAAGAATTTCCAGACACAGCATTCCAATCGGAACTAGCTTTTTTAGCGTCGGCCACGAGTTCAGGACCGTTTGGCGGTGCCTGATCCCGCGATGGGAACTGACCGCGATCGCTGACCGGCATGTACGGATTCGCATATCTGGGAGCAGGGCCAGCCGGTGCTTGTGTCGAAGTTGCATCCGGCAGCTGTTGCATCGGATTTCTTAAGTGCGCATCGGAAGTTTGAACCGGGGGACGGAATTCCGAATCACGGCGATTGGCAACCTGATTCGAAGGATCTGAATTGCCACCCACGGTGTTGTAAGCATTGTTACTCATGGGCGGGGCGCCGTAAGCCGGGATCGAATTCGCGATGGACGCCTGCGCTTCGTTTCGAGGGCTTGGCCGACCGCCGCCCCCTGCCGCAGGGTTGTGGCCCACGCGATAGGAAGCAGCGACCTGATCAAGATAGGAGATGTATTTGTTGGCCGCTTGGATTTGGTGGTTGCGATGTAACTCTCTTCCGTCCGGTGTAATGATCACATCCGTCGGCATGCTCTCGACCGAGAAGCGATCCGCAGTGCCCGTTTGTTGATCGCAGTTCACTTTCACGGGTACATAACTCGTTGTCAAAGCCCGGATAACCTCTGCGCGGTTGAATACGTGATTTTCGAGCCACGAGCAGGGCGGGCAATTGTCGCCATAGAAGTGAATCAATACTAACTGACCTCGTTGAGCTGCCAACTGTTGTGCTTGGCGAATATCGTTCTGCCAAGGAACGCGATCTTGCGCGTTTAAGATTGCCGTGTATCCGACCAGAATTCCAAAAATGGCGATTGCTAGCTTGGCCGTCCGCATGGGACCTGATCCTGTTCTAAGGATAGGTGCGTCCGTTCTGTCCGCGACGGCAAGAACGGCCACAACCAAATTCATTGCCTGGGATATCGGCCGGCAAGTGGTAACGATTGTAGAAAAACTACCGAATATATGAATCTTAAGGAACTTTCGATAAGCAGCGCCCGAACGATATAGCCAATATCTCGCAGCTTTGGTATCTTCCGCCAGCCATTTCTCCGCATATAGGTTCTACGAGCGACTTCGGGAGGGAGTCACAGCGAATCGGCGGAGAGGGATGTCCAGTTTCCAAGGAGGGTTATTGTGCACATCACCAGTCTGCAATTGCGCCGATTCGGCAAGCGGTCCGAACTGCAGTGTCATGGATTGGCGTCCGGTCTAAATGTTCTTTACGGACCTAACAAAGTCGGTAAGGCAACTCTGTCGCGTATGATCCGCGTGATCTTCACCGGTTGTGGCAGTGAGGACCACGAGAGTCGATTGCCTCGAGATGAGTCTGGTTCTCCAGGCACGATTACGGTCCAAACCAATTTGGGTGCTAGGGTGCTTCAGCGTCAACTAGGCGATCCTGCGGCGCAACTGCAAATTGGCCTAGAAAATGGGTCAGACACGACGACTCGCGATTTGCCAAACCTTTTTGGCAATTCGCAACCCCTCCAGTGGGAAGCAGCTTTTTTCATCGACTTCGAACGGCGCAGGGGAATAGCGACTCTGGTTCAGCAAGCTATCGAGAATGGTTTGAGGCTGGTCGAGTCGCCTACTCAATTGCCGAGGTTGGACGAAATCGCGCTGTCACTGAAACAGTACCGCCACACTCTAGATCAGCTGCCGATTTCCCCTGAACCTGTTGAATCGCTTCGAGAGCGAAGCCAGTTTCTTCAAATCGCGATGGACCAAGCCGAAGCGCAATCGGAACAGAGCCGGACTCGCAGCGTCCAGCAACGGAAAATGCTCGAAACTGCGATGCTGGACTCCGAGCAGCGGATTAGCGAACTGACGATCGCATTGGGCGTGATCGACTCGCGGCTGCAGTCGATGAGAAGCTCAGAACGTGTGTCGAGCGAAACCTCGATCGCGACTCCCGCAGTAAGCGGTTCCGAGCCGGACAGAATTCGACAAAACCTCCACGAAATCGAATCGCAGCTCTATCGCTGGCGCAGAGTTTTGGACGAACTGGGGATGTCGATCGATCTGCTTGCGATTCGACGTCATGAACTGTTGCAAAAGATTGGGGATGTCCGCAGCGACTTGGCAGAGTCGTCACGAGGGCATGTCGACTTATCCCACGCCGTGAAGAGCATTCATGAAATTAGTCGACACGGCTCATTGGTTTCGCTCGCCGAGTCGCGAGAGTTATCCAACGCTGAAAAAGAACGAGCACGAACTCTGAGGGAACTCGAAGAGTGTCGTGCGCAACGCGCCGCCTGCGAGCGGCAAATTCATAACCTGGATGGCGTGTGCTCAACAAACAACGACCAAGCGTTGCAGGAAAGACGAATCGAGCTCGATCGCGTTAACGAAGCCATCCAACTCGCCGATCGCCGGTGCCAGACGGTAGCATCGATCGTTCAACTCGAACAGGAATCCCACGAACTGTTAGCGCTGGGTAGGACACCAGAAATCATTCAGTACGCATGTCAACTGGTGTCGCGATTTTCCTGCGACGAACTGAAGCGTGTGCAGGTGCAGGAGGATTTCTCGGTTTTGGTCACTGACCGACATGGCGATTGCCGATCGGCTACTCGGTTAAATCCCGCGGACAGCGACGTCGTATACCTCAGCCTATCACTGGCGATCGTTGCCGCTTGGCGACGAAAGGGTGTCAATCTGCCCGTGGTGCTTGACGAACTATTCACGAATCTGGATTCGGAACGGGTTCAAAGAGCCATTCAAGTTCTAGCAGACGCTTCCAAAAGCTGTCAGCAAATAGTAGTTTTCACAAGTCAACAACAAGTCGCAGAAACGATGGATCGCAGCGTCGCTACATTATTCGACCTCACGCGTCTGCCACTGACACCCGTGGCATCATCACCGGAGCCTGCTGAGCCAATCCCGTCCTCTGTCGCATCAGGGGACGACGATCGTTCCCATCCGAAGGCACATCACGCAGCCTCTTCTTCGGGGCAATTCTACCTTAGTGAAGAACAA
>JANNPR010000060.1:0-2399 GCA_031400345.1 Planctomycetota bacterium
TCGAGCTACCGACGCGATGGATCAGCTCATTCCGCTGGTCCTCGATCCTCCCAGCCCTGCGCAGAGCCCAGGCAGCTAAGTAAGGCATTTCTAGGAAAGTCCGATCCCGTAGGGCGTAAAACGAAGCCACTGTTTCGGCTCGTGAGTTGGCAGCGGCAAAGCCACCCATATCCATCGCTGCGCTGCTTAGCTTTTCTAGCATGGATGCTGCCTGTTTCAGCGAAGCAGGATCTCCAATGAATAATCTGTCTTCGGCAGCACGCCTCTCTACGTCGGCGATTTCAACGAGCGGCTGAATCCAATAATGGAGACGTTCATCGGCCGGCGAAGAGGCTCGTTCCGCCATGTCCCGCGTAGCCAGCGCCAGCTTCACGACGCGGACGGTTTCTGGATCGAGGCTACCATCAGCCAGAGTGCGATCGAGGTATAGCTCAAGCATCCGCAAAAAGTGAATTTCAATCAGATCGGAGGTAGCGCTGCCCGGCACGGTCGACCGACCGGCGGATTCATCGATCCAATTGAGTACTTCCCGTATACGGGGTCTGATCGGTGCCGCATGCCCGTTAATCCATTGCCAGCCGACATCCGATGCCACTGCGTAGCCGGGCTTCGGCAGCGGTGGCTGACCTTCCTTCGGCGGCTTCGGAGTACCATCAGCGGCTTTCCAAGCCGCCAGCCACATACTGCGAGCTGCATCATCGTCGGCTCGGTGAAATTGCCGCAATTCGATTGGCAAATTCGATCGTACGAGGCTGACTGCAGGGCCTCCCGTCTGAGCATTAGCGATGAAGTTGGCTATTTGCTTAGCGACTTCGTCAAATTCACCTTCATAGGCTGCTCCTGCCAACGCCAAGGATTCCGCATCCAAGAGTTTCGACTGTACATCGGCCAGACTGATTGGATCCAAATGGACCAGCTCACGTGTCTTGACCAACTGCTCGTATTGCTCCCAAAGTTGACGAACTCGGTCTAGCTTGCCGCGCGTTTGTGCTTGGATATCGTTGCGCCGCTGGTCGCGAGCGTCTATTTCTTCATCCGTTGGCGTCGGCCGCAAACCTCGTTCGATAAATACGAGCGCAACGTCTGCCTGATCCTCGTTCGCTGTCAGTAGCCGCGGTTGCTGGAGTGTCGAACGCCGGTCTTTGGACCAGAGCTGCAAGTTTTGAGCAACGTACTGATAGAGCTCCTGCAATGTGATTTTGTTGTCTTTGGATTTACGATTCGCTCTTCCGCGTAACCCTTCGGCAACGTAATAGCCAAACGCCGAGTACCCCAGGCCTGGGGCCGTCCACGACGATTGTCCTGGACCGGCCGATGTCAACACGTATAGATTTTTTACATTCGATTCCTTTACGACACCCGGCAAGCGGTCGTTGAAGGAGTTATAGAGTTGTCCCAAACTCCAATTGAAATCCATGCGGGAGCAGTCCAATATCAAAACCTTGCGAGAGTCTCCCAAACCGCCCATCCGCTTGAGAAGTTCCTCGACAGGGAGCCACGTCGAACTGTCGAGCGGATTGGAATTACTGAACAGGAGCGATGGACGCCCTTGTTCATCGGTGACCCCGTGCGTGCTGAGATAGATCACGCAGGCATCGTCGTTGGGGCCTCCATGCGTGTCGCTTAGCTGAGCATCAAGTGTTTTCCAAAATGCTTCAATCGATACGTCGCCGTTTAAAGCATCCTTGATGCTGATATTCCCAGTATTAGTCGACGTCAAGCGTTCCAAGTCTTCGTGAGCAAACCCGTTTGGCGGAATTGGGTCCACGAACCTGGTAACCGAAACGGCAATTACGGGTAACTTTTTGACCTGTCTAAATGCCCAGTAGACAAAAAAAGCCACCAATAGCATTAACAACAGCCCCAGACTACCGAGCCGCAAACGGTTTACAAAAGCCGGCCGGACCTCGTCGTTGACTCGACGCTGTTTCCAGGTTGGACCGCTCGCAGCTTTGCTCCGCGCTCCGCCCGATGATTTGCCTTTGCGCCAATCTGGTCTTGATTCACTGGCCATTCAATTGTTTTACCTTGTTGGCATCGGCTCGCCGATGGTATTCACTTGTTTGTTACACGCCATCCGGCTTGCCCTGGTGGTTTAACGGCCTTTGCACTATTTCGACTGTCCCAATTCCATAACGTACAAAAAATCTCTGTTGTCTCGATACTTAAAATCGCTAGAGATCAATTCGCACGACCAATCCTAGCGCACCATTGGATCCTGATTGGGCAAGGAACACTAATCTTCGCTGATCTTCACTAATGGAAATCACAGAACAACGGGTCGATCATTTTTCGTTCATTTCCAGCGACAAACACGCGTTTTTTGAAAATCAAAATGATGAAGTATGTGGGACGTACATTTGTTGTTGAAGGAAGATGACAATACTAACAGACCACTC
>JANNPR010000068.1:0-4464 GCA_031400345.1 Planctomycetota bacterium
GAGGGTAGTGCGCAAAAGCTAGCGATGATCCGCGAGGCAGCGTGCTTAGTCGTCGTCGTAGCAGCTCATAACGGGGCCGAGGCGACTGCTGACTTACGTAACTTCGAAGATGACTTGTTGATCACGGATCTGGACATTGTATCGGGCCGTGTTGAGCGACTGCATGAGGCAGTTAAAAAACCGCGGCCTGACCGCGAGGAGCTGCAAAAGGAGCTCGAAGGACTGACGCCACTACATGCCGCCTTGGAAGCCGGCACCCCAGTTCGGGATTTGAAGATGTCGCCCCAGCAACTAAAGTCGATCCGCTCGTTTCAACTATTCACCGAGAAACCGCGATTTGTATTGGTGAACATCTCGGATGATGAAACCGACGCACAGCGTTTTCAGAAGATTGCTCCGACTGGTGTTCCTCTAGTCGCAGTGTCTTTATCAATGGAACTCGAATTGTCAAAAATGGAGGAACAGGAGCGTATCGCGTTCTGCCAAGAAATGAACGTGACAGTTCACGACCGAGGGCAATTGATTCAGCAGATCATGGATGCTTCAGGTCAGATGTTGTTCTTCACCGCGGGCGACAAAGAAGTTAGGACATGGATGATTCGGAAGGGGGGCACCGCCGTGGAAGCCGCCGGTGGCATCCATACGGATTTGGCACGCGGCTTCATTCGCGCTGAAGTCATTACGTGCAATGATCTGATTCGCTTGGGAAGTGAACGCGAAATCAAGGCCCACAACCTGATGCGCCAAGAACCCAAAGATTACGTAATCGTGGACGGGGATATTCTGCATATCCGCCATAATTAGTCTGAACAGATGGGTCTTTCGGGGGCCGATTCAGTTCCCATGCATTGTTGCTAGCAATGGAACAAGAAGTGCATAAACGCAGTTCCTCTTGACTAGGCAAAATTGCGCACGGCACGGTGGCACGTCCCTGAGACGCGAGGAACGAGCGATCGAAAGGGCGTGGTGTGGCTGGGTGTAACGCCTTGTCCTAAGTTCGATATTTTGGGAAAGCGCGTCGTTTTGAGCAGAGTAGTGCGAAGGCCGTTACACCACCCGGGCACCCCCCCAATGGCGATTGCCGACGCTTTGCCAACCCTTTGCCAGCTCCTTACCAACATGGAGCCGCAATGCCTGCCACGCGTGCGAGTCCCCCGGCGACGCCAAGCGTTGCCATTGCCATTCGCTCGTAATCCAGCGTATCGGCGCGATCAGAACTTTCGTGGTAGTGCGGGTTGCGTAGGAATGCGGTGTCAGTCAGCATCAGCGCTGGATATCCCCGGTCCCAAAATGAGCTGTTATCAGAAAGACGGATCTCATTGATTTTCTCCGGCAAACAAATGGAAAACAGCGGGAGCCTGGAACGTCGCTTGAAGCCCCGCTGAAAGCGCCACGAAAGCGCGATCGATCGGAGGTTGCCGACGGCTGCTAAAAAATTACCCCGCTTGGGAAAGTACCAGCGTATCAGCCGCGGGACCGCTGACGGGCAAGACTGGCTACTTGGTTCATCGGAATAGTAGCCCATCATTTCCAAGCAAAGCATCCCCACGATATTCTCTGACCGATCGCGACACCGCTGAGCATAGACTTGGCTGCCCATCGTTTCCGTGTAAAAGTGAGGCGGTTCCTCGCAGGTGAATGCTACGAATCGAACGGTACGCTGACTCGGGAGTCCGCGCAGCAAACGGGCAACTTCGATCAGGACCGCAACAGCCGAGGCATTGTCATCAGCGCCAGGTGTACCTGGAATGGAATCGTAATGTGCTCCTAGCACGACGATTGCTGTTGGCTGCCGTTGTCCCCTTCTTTCAATGACTAAGTTGGTAGCATCCGTGTCGTGCACATCGTATGTTTGACGTTCGACGGTTTCGTCCAAAGCCAGGAACTCACGCTCAATATACGCAGCCGCGGCGGCCAGCTCCTGGGGTCTCCCCAAATGCCGTTCACCGATAAGTTCGGCGAGTACATCCACATGTTTACGCAATCGCTCGGTAAGGGGTGTTTCCAATTTGCGACTTCTCCGCCACGAATGGCTGCTTCCCGCGGTTCATAAATCTAAGATTAGTGTCTCGTTGAGGGAGGCAACAATCAAATCGTGCTGCTTGCTTTTGACAAGCGCAAAGAACCATTCTTTTGGGTGATCAGCGGTTCACGAGTATTCTTGAGCAGGCGTTAGAGCGCATCAATTCTTCATCCAAACGCACAACGTCAATTATTACCGAAACTGGAATCGCTAAAGGACGAAGTCATGCCCGCCACCAACCAATCCGCCCAGGCATGCCACTTCGGCGGATGTGGGGTCGCCGTTTTCGGCGCTACCTGTCCCGTCTCCCGACGCTGTTGATAGATGCCCCGCACCCAAGATTCCGAAACGCAACGCCCGGCGATGACGCGCGTACCGTCGTTCGCGTAGCATGCGGCGAGCACCTCGCCGCGCACTTCCGCACTAAGTCCAAACGCGTCCCGTTAATCCATTCGCCGTTGCCGGGGTCGCTCAATGCGACATCGCGCAGCCTAGGCTGGGATTCGATCGTCGATCGGTTCGGCGAACTATTGACGACGCGACTGAGTTTCTACCGGTTTACGTGGCAACTTCAACTCGTGCAAAGCGTCTGGGCCTACAAGCCAACTTGCCCGATCGCCGACAGAGATAAGTCCCTCCTAT
Source organism: Planctomycetota bacterium (assembly GCA_031400345.1). Classification (GTDB taxonomy): domain Bacteria; phylum Planctomycetota; class Planctomycetia; order Pirellulales; family Pirellulaceae; genus JANNPR01. Next base: position 2,666 of record JANNPR010000068.1, read on the forward strand.
CAGCCCGTCCCCCGAAATCCAACGCAGCAATGTCTGCCTCCGCGGCTAGAAAAAACGAGTCAACCAAATCTGACCCTTCCCGGGGCTCGGGTCGGCCCCGGAATTAGACGGCCTCAGTTTTGTTGTGAATGTCTCATTGTTCCTTGTGTTCCTTGTGCTTCGTAGCGTGCAATGTCTTCCTTCAACTGATTGATCATGCGTCGGAGAGATCGCAGGGTCAATTCCTGCACGTGAGCGTCGCCCGCCGGATCTTGTCCGACCGTTTCGTAGCGGGCCTCAAGCGAGTGTAGCTTCTCACGAGTCACTTCCAATTCCAAATCATCTTTCAGGTCCATGGTCCACCTCGATCATCCCTTTGGAATTTCGATGCCGGTCCGTTGCAAAAATCTTTTCCACCAGTTCATCCCAACCTTCTTGACGAACCAGGTTAATGTCGAGAAATGGCAGCCCGTTGACCAGTTCTGTTTCCGCTTCCACATCTTTTGGGAAACCGGGTCCGAGCAGCAGTACGCAGTCCACATCATTCGGCTCGTAGGCATCGGTCACAAAACTCCCATTGATCACGAGCCTCAAAACGCCAGCCCGGCGTGCCAGGTCCACGAGCCAGCGCAACGAATCCATCTGAACGCGACGCAACTCGGATTCCCGGCCGAAGCGTGCTTCGATTTCGTCCAGCGTCACCCGGTGGATGCCCGGCGGCAAGTAGCCCCGTTGGTCAAATGGTGGAATCATTCTCAAACATCATTCTATCTTGCGACCGATTGCCAACAAGCATCACGTCGCCCGATCCAGACGGTGCGGGACCAATTTGCCATGAAGCGTCTAATGAGGGGAACGCCTTTTGGGCGCAAGCAATTCGGGGACGAGGGGACAACTCAATGCGACATCGCGCAGCCTACGCTGGGACTCGATCGTCGATCGGTTCGGCGAACTCTTGTCGACGCGGCTCGGTTGCCACCGGTTTACGTGAAAAGAAAGCCGATACTCCAGCGTTTAAATCGATTAACAGAGTTAATAGGGCGGGTACGAACACAAGTGTCACAATCGTGGAGACAAGCAGGCCGCCCAACAGAACCGCGCCGATGCCTCGGTACAGCTCGCTTCCTGCACCTGGAGCGAGCACAAGCGGCAAAAGACCGACCAGCCCGCCCAGCGTGGTCATGAAAATTGGACGTACTCGAGTGCGCACACTCTGGATAACCGCCTGGCTGAGCGACATGCCGTCTTCACGTAAATGAACCAAGGACTGCTCCACGATAAGAATCGGGTTATTGACCACGGTGCCGACCAGCATGATGAATCCCAGCATCGTGAGCACGTCCAACGGTTGCAGCACCCACAAATTCAATAGCTTCAGCCCTGCAAAACCTCCGACAGCGCCCAATGGAACTGTGAGGATCACCACCAACGGATAAAGCCAGGACTCGAACGTGGCTGCCATAAGTAGATAAGTTATCACCACTGCCAAAAATAGATTCCAACGTAGAGACTTCCATGTGCTACTCAATTTATCAGCGGTGCCTCCTAAAGCGATGCGGTAACCGCCGGCGAGTGTTCCGTTCGCTATCAACGGATCGACAACCTCGGTCGAAATGAGTTGCATGGCTTCCTCCAGGGGCATCTCCGGAGGAGGGGTAACTTCCAAGGTGATGGCGCGTAAGCGGGTCCGATGGTTGATTTGTTCCGGCCCGGGTTCCAAACGGAGGTCTGCCATGGCTTCCAATGGGATCAATTGGCCGGTCGGCGTAGCTACTGGAATGGACGCCAGCACTTGTTCGCTTTTGGCAAACGATTCCTCG
>JANNPR010000093.1:0-13240 GCA_031400345.1 Planctomycetota bacterium
ACATTCAAAATCACCCAACGAACCAATACAAATTGGGGGGCGATTTAGTAGGCACACTCCGTGTGCCTTAACGGCACACGGAGTGTGCCTACTACAACGTGCCAGATCCACATTTTGACGTAGGCGCACGACTACAAGAGAACCTTTCCCAACCGCTTAGCGGCGAACGAAAACTCCATCTGCCGCGATCGCTACATTGCCGCTTTCGTCGCGCTTTGCGATTCCACGAATGACTACTGTCTGTTGTTCTTTCAATCCCAAAAGGTCACGCGCATCCACGGCCAAGACTTTCCCCTGGTCGTCCAGGAACTTCACCATAGCTGTGGCTTCGGCAACCTGTTGGACACATTGAGGACATCCTGCTTCGCATTCGGTGGCATCGCAGCTAGGTGCAACCCGCTCATCCATGATTGAGAACGCAGCCCGTCCGTCAATCCAAGGTTTCAAACCGCCGTCAATGCGGCCGAGTACGACGACCGATTGACCGTCCTGTGCCTGCTCGCGCACGTCCATGACGTCGAGTGCACCTTCGGGTTCAGCAGTCAAAAGGAAATGGTTATTTTGCTTGCTGTTCGCAGGTTCCGCAGCGGAACGGGCGCAACCGGCCAAAGAAGTGACAACGATCCACGTTCCGATAATAAATGTGCCGTAGGCGTTCATGAGTAGGTCCTTCGTTCAAAACCGCAGGCGCACGGCGGCACCGCGATAAGAGAGGCGGGAGATAAATGCTTCAAGTAATTAGCTTGCCAATGCTGAGCGCAGACAACTCAACGGACGTTGCATCGCTTGGTACTAGATGGGCGACTGGGTAAATCGGTCTAGCAAGCGCGTTTCCGAGACGTTCAAGTCACGAAACGGCAAAGCGCCGCGCATAAAGAGAGCGCAGAACTGGCGCACGAGATTGTTTGGTCGGGAAGTAACTTCGTGGATGCAGGCTGCCGGTGCGTCACAAACGAGACGGAGCAGCCCGTCGAGCTCATCGCCGTGTGGGTTGATCGCTCCGCATCTTTCGAATCTCGCACAATTACCGGGTCGCTTGAATGTCGCCCCTGGCAATCGCAATCGATAGGGCATTGACAGCGTCGGAGCGCGAAACCGTGCAGGATTGTTGTGTCTACCGCTGAACTTGCGACAGCGAGCTGGACTCGTTCATCGTCGTGATCATGTTTGTGACAAGTTAATTGGTCAGGTGCGTGGCAGTGCAGTGAATCCTGTTCACACGTCTCGGGAAAGCACCCCAGTCGAACGTCGCATGCGCATTGGCAATCCAGCGCCAGCACTGGCTGGAGGAAGGCTAGCAGAACTAGCCCCCAGCACAGTTGCCTGCTTCTGTTTTTTGCCCATGACCGCATGAATACGCTCCGGTCTCGTCGTAGAGATCATTAGAGTCTTTAAGACTTTATCGTCCTTACCCATCCTGGCCTGTAGAATTGCCAAGAGGGTTTCTTTTAAATCGTTCCGCCGTAATCATTTTGTTGTTAGTTGACACACCAACGGCACGCACCGCACGTCCAGCTCATTCGTTAACACTTCTCTAAACTTCGCCGTTGGTGCGGTCGAAATGTCAGGATCCATATCTGAGACATTGCATGGATGCAATCGCGCCGCGAGAAAGATTCTTTTAACTTTTCGCCCAACTGGCTCTTTGCAATAAGGCGGAGGAGATAAATAATAAAACGGATTCTAAACTTTTGCTGCGAAGGGGGTGGCTCATGTTGAATTCACGTTTTCTCGGTGTGTTGTTAGCGGCGGTTTTGGTTTTGGAATTTGGGTCGGCTACGGCCCAAGCTGAGCACCGCAGTTGCGGCTATGGGTATTCGATTGGCGGTTATCGCCACTACGCGAATTATTCCAATCAGGTTCGTTACGTCCGGCCAAATTACTATTACTCTGTACCGAACTACGGGCCGTACAACTATCACTATTACCCAGGCGATACCTTGGGTTTGGGCGCTGGCCGTGTTGATGTCTATCGTGGCGGCATTCACTTCGATTTGCATGGCGGTCACTTCGGCGGGTACTCTGGCGGTCACTTTGGCGGGTACTCTGGCGGTCACTTCGGCGGGCATGGTGGGCACCACGGCGGGCATGGTGGGCACCACGGGGGACATGGTGGGCACCACGGGGGGCATGGTGGGCACCACGGGGGACATGGTGGGCATCACTAGCTGCTCAACGTGTCGATTGGGTAAAATCTCCGCACTGGACATAGGGTGAGCAGCGTATTCGGAGTTGACCTGTAAAGTACCGATGAATTCGCGGCACACGACTTCCCGATCCCTGAAACTGGCAAAGTATCCAAGCAATCGTCGACTAATCACAAGGCGCGTGAAACGATCGGCCTTTATTCTTGGCGGGTGAATGTTTTACCGGATTCGTAAAGCTCGAGGCGTGCTTGAATCGCCGCCTTCTCTTCGGTTGATGCTTTTTCAATTGCTTCCTTCGCCCGCTTGATGGCTTGGTCGAATTGGCCCGCTTCGGCGTAGGCTGCCGCTAGTGTGTCTAGGTAGCCAGCATCGCTGTAAGAAGTTAGGTCGCAAGCTTTCGTGGCGTGCCGGACCGCATTCTCCGCATTGCGAATTTGCGGATCGGGGTGCGTTGCCAGAATCCAGGCAAGATTATTATGACCGCGGTCGAAGTTTGAATCGACGTCAACAGCTTGCTTGTAGTTCGCGATGGCTTTCGCGAAGTCACCCATTGCTTCGCGCGCTGCCCCGCCAGCGTCCCAAGCCGGGGCGTATCGATCATCAAGCGCGATGGCGGCGTTAAAGTCAATCAGCGCCAGGTCGTATTCTTGTTTTCCGTACCGTACCAATCCGCGGTTGGTGTACACTGCCGGGTGGCGAACGCCGCGGTCGATTACTGCGGTAAAGTCGGCCAGGGCCTTGTCGAATCGCCCAAGTTTGCGCAATGCGTTGCCGCGATCGTTGTATGTCGCAACGTCGTCCTGATCCCGTCGGATCACTTCGGTGAAATCAGCCACCGAATTCTCGAAGTTTGCCATCGCGGCATGGGCTATGCCACGTTGCCGATAGGCCTGCGGTGATGGATCTCGCTGGATCTCGGCCGTGAAATAGTCGATAGCCTTGTCATACAAAACAACATCACTTTGGTTCAACCAACCGCGTTGGCCTTTGAACCACAGCCACTGGTCATTGACTTTGGAAACCTCTAGCACGATGCCCAATGGCGCCGGCGCATTTTGGCTTTCGCCCTTGACTCGAAACTGAACTCCATCGCGTACGACCATTACTCGCTGGCCCTCAGACGGCACGTCTTGTTGGACACCGAAGCTCGGTATCGGGTCAAGGAAAACTATTTGCAGCGTGGCGACAACCGCGAACATTGCGTCTATTCTTGTTGTTCGAGTCGCCTTGCACGCGGACAAACTGGCGGTTTGCTTGAGCGCGAAAAATCTGGTTTGCATCGATGTACTCTCCATTTGAGATGTTCAACGGTCAGCCCTAACGCCGTACTTGTCGACCCACCTTACTCGATGCGGACCTGTTGCCATATCAAATCGCTCGCTGTTTGTTGTTTTTAACGCGCTAAAGCCAACCACATCGGAAGCCATTCGTTTGCTTCATGGCGAAGGAATGAGGGTGATCATGCTTACCGGGGATAAGCGCGTTACGGCCGAAGCGGTTGCTAAGACTCTTGAGATCGATGAGGTCATTGCGGAGGTCTTGCCTGCGCAGAAAAGCGAAGTGATTGAGCGGCTGCAGCGAGAAGGACACAGAGTAGCCACGGCCGGCGACGGAATTAATGACGCTCCGGCCTTGGCAACGGCCGACTTGGGCGTTGCGATGGGCACTGCAGCGATGTGGCCATGGAGAGCGCCGCAGTTACACTCGTAAAGGGGGATCTGCGCGGTTATCGTGCGAGCGATTCGGCCCAGCCGGGCTAGATGTCCCTCCCTAATGGATCGTCTCACGCTGCTCGCATTGAAACCCGTTTGCTAGCGACAAGACGACCGGCTGTGGATTAATCTCCCAACCCGCGCCACAATAGTTGACGCGACTTGCGGACGTCTCTTGCGGCCGTTCGGCTAACCAGCGTCGACGAGCATAATAAAGCAAATCATGCCAGACGCGCCGCGAACTGAAATTGAATTGACGTCCGCGTGTTTGCAGGGCCGGCTGGCGATGCGCGGTAAAATCGCCTTGCCTTAATAACTCGTTGACGAGATCGGCACCCGCCTGAGCCGCTTTGGCTTCCAGCGTAGCTGGCGTGTCATCGCCTGTGACTTGCAGAAACTCCTGTGCCAGGATGTTTCCCGTATCGATGCCACGGTCAATCAAATGAATCGTGACGCCAAGGTTACTGTAGTCACGGTAATACAGCGGCCAGAACAAAGTATGCTCGCCACGGTAGTACGGCGCGATGCCGAAATGAACGTTGATGGTTGCGAGTCGCGGAATTCCGAAAATATGCGGCTTCAATACCGGACCACCCACGACGAGCAGCACATCCGGCTGCAGCGACTGCAACAACGACACCATAGCCATCTCGTTAACGGCTGTCGTCAGGAACGTGGCAGCAGGCTCCCAAGCCGGAATTGGCGACGATCCATACAGGAGAAGTTTCACGTGCTCGAAATGTCGCACGTAATGTCCGCGATAGAAGAAGAGGTCCTCAATCCGCCGCAGCCATCCACCCGTGATGAATTTATGAATTCTTCTCGCCGGCGGACTTCGAATCGGCATATAGTCGAGACGAATTAGTTTGGCATCTGGATGTTCCGCCAATACGTGCCGTACGATGTACCCCGATGGGATCCCCAATGTGCTGAGACAAACGATATTCATCGAAGTGCTGCCGTATATCCGTGACGCCACGCATAACCCTAGCACCCCAATCACCGCGGTCAAATCTCGTCCCAAGTGCCGCACAACAATTATCGGTGCACCGGGGGGTTCGCGATGCCGTATTGTCCAATCGAACGGCTTTTAAGGGGGCGTCGTACCGCAAGGTTCCCCTAGCGCTGTCGTACGAGGCAGCCAGTTCGCCCTTCAGCATTTGCTGCTCTGCACTGCCTGGCGGAGATAAAGACTTCGATGCCAACGTTTCAAACACCGCGAATCGTCGTATTGTCATTCCCTGCGATGCGAGCCGGGGAAAACGCATTTCGACCGAACTTGTAAAACAGCGCCGGGGTTACGATCTGGTCGAGAAGCGTTGACGCGAGCATGCCACCGAATACGACAACGGCAAGCGGGTAGAGAATTTCCTTACCGGTCTGGCCGGCGCCGAAGAGCAGCGGTAAGAGACCTATGAAACTCGTCATCGCCGTCATCATCACCGGAGCAAGCCGCTCGAGGCTGCCGCGTATTACCATGTGTTCGGTGAACTCTTCTCCCTCATACTTCATGAGGTGAATGTAATGCGAAATCATCATGATGCCATTGCGGCTTACAATTCCGATCAGTGTGATAAAGCCCACCCAATGAGCCACTGATAGGCTCGTCGCTTGCACCCAGACCTTAGGCCACAGCCACCACGGTGCCGCCTGTAGCGCCTCGGTAGTGGGCCAGTTCGTTAGCAGTAGGGCGATCACCGATCCGATAGCCGCCAGGGGAATATTCGCTAACACTTGGATTGCGGCAACCCAAGAGCCGAGGCTCTTGCAAAGCAAAAGGAACACGCCCACGACGGAGAAAGCACCGAGAACAGCTAGCCGAAATGTCGCCTTCCGCTGAGCTTCGAACTGGCCTCCCAGCTCGATGCGATAGTTACCGGCAAGACTTTGGAGCTGCTTTTCGACAGGCTGAATCTCGCGTTGGATTTCGCGAGCAACCGTAGCAAGGTCCCGTCCCTGCACGTTACAGAACACAACGATTCGGCGCTGAGCATATTCTCGGTTTATGGTATTTGGCCCAGTCGTATCGAGGACGTTGGCGACGTTTCCCAGTGCTATTTTGCGACCGGACGGTGTATCGAGGATCGTTTTATTGATCTCATCGGGATTGTTGCGCGAAGCTTCGTCGAACCATACGACGAGGTCGAAGTATCGGTCCTCGTCAAGAATTTGTGAGACGATACGGCCCTTGTAGGCAATCTCCAACATTTCGGCGATATCGCCTGGAGCCAAGCCGTAGCGGGCCGCTTCCTTGTGCTTGACTCGCAATCGGAGTTGTGAAATCTCGATCTGAGGCTCGGTTTGCAAATCGACAACACCAGGGATGTGGCTCATCCGCTCTTGGATTTCATACGCGGCAGTGCGAAGTTCGCGAAGATCGGGACCGAAAACCTTGACGGCGATTTGCGCGCGCACACCAGACATGATGTGATCGAGCCGGTGCGAAATAGGCTGGCCCACATTCACCTTCACGCCCGGAACACTGGCAACCTTGTCCCGAATGTCGGCGAGTACCTCTTCACGCGGTCGACCATGATGCTCGAACGACCAAAGATGGGCGACTGGAATCATACGAAGAATTGAAAAACCAATCCCTCTACGTGGAGTTTCGTAAGGTATCAACCGCACGTCGATCTCGGAGGAGTTAACACCTTCGGCGTGCTCGTCAAGTTCCGCGCGGCCCGTACGACGTGAAACAGAAGCTGCTTCTGGAACGTCGAGGATTAACTCCTCAACGCGACGGGCAACACGGTTGCTTTCGCTTAGGCTGGTACCAGGCTCGGTCTGCACATTGATGGTGAGGGTACCCTCGTTGAAGGACGGTAAGAATTCGCCACCCATCCATAGGATGCTGGTTACCGATAGAACGACAAGTACGGCAACTACGACCAGGATCACATACGCATATCGCAATGAGAACCGTAACACTCGTTCAAAGGTCCATTTGAGCCCACGCAACAAAAGCGGATCCGACGTCTCGTCGAGGAATTTGGCACCGGGTAACAAAAACGATCCCAACACTGGCGTGATCGTAAGTGAAACGGCCAGCGATGAAAGGAGTGACACGATGTAGGCAATGCCCAGTGGGGCGAACATTCGCCCTTCCAGTCCATCGAGGGCAAAGAGCGGTAGCACCACCAGTGTCACAATGAGCGTGGCGTATACGATCGAGTTACGCACCTCGCTCGACGCCTGAAAGACCACCTGCAACGCTGGTTTGGGTATCGCCAGGCTTTGGTTTTCTTTCAATCGGCGATAAATATTCTCAATGTCGACGATCGAGTCATCGACCAGATCGCCGATCGCGACCGCAATGCCCCCCATAGTCATGGTGTTAATGGAGATGCCAAACCACCAGAAGATCAAAACCGTGCTTAGAATCGACACCGGCAGTGCCGTAAGGGAGCTGATGCTTACACGAAGATTCCACATGAAAAGGAACAGAACCACGACTACCCAAATTGCTCCGTCGCGTACTGCTTCCACGACGTTATCTACCGCCGCTTCGATGAAGTCTGCTTGCTTGAAGATCCGGCGTTCGATGACTACATCTTTGGGAAGGTCTTGCTGTAGTTCGTCCAAAACCTTGCTTAGCTGGCGATCTAGTGTAAGCGTATCGGCGTTCGGCTGTTTTTGAACCGCCATAATGACTGCGTCGCCACCCGACTTGCCGTCCCCCTCTCGCACCCATACGCTGCCATCACCGCGCCGCACAGGTCCGCCCAGCCGAACGTCGGCGACATCTTTGATCAGCACCGGTCGCGGATCGCGCCAGACTACAATGCTGTCTTCGATTTCAGCCAGCGAGAGGCTCTGCCCACTAATGCGAATGAGCGATTCTTTCTCCGATCGTTCCATGATTCCCCCGCCCGTAATGACATTGGCCTTTCGAGCGGCATCGGTCAGCTGTTGAAGGGAGATATCTTGCGATGCCAGGCGCGCGGGCGAGGTAATGACCTGGTATTGTTTAAGAATTCCGCCCATCACGGTAACTTGCGAAACGCCGTCGATAGCCAGCAGGCGGTTGCGAATGGTGAACTCGCCGAGGGTACGCAGCTCCATCGCTTTGGCCAGGCGATCCTCGGGCGTTTGAACGGTCTCAGTCGAGCGCAGGCCAAGCAGCAGGATCTCGCCCATAATCGATGAGATCGGCGCCATGGCCGGGTTCGCATCGCCCGGCAGACGGTCGCGAGCGAGCTGTATTTTTTCAGAGACGATCTGGCGGTCCCGGTAAAGGTCCGTCCCCCATTCAAATTCCACCCATACGATCGAAAGCCCAATCCCCGAAGCCGAGCGCACTCGCTTGACACCTGTAGCCCCGTTTAGAAGATATTCAATCGGTCGAGTGACCAGAACCTCGACCTCTTCGGGCGCGAGGCCGGGAGACTCCGTCATGACGGTGACAGTTGGACGGTTGAGGTCCGGGAACACGTCGACCGGCATCTGCGTCAGCTGGTAGCTGCCAAACAGCACGACCAAAATGCCTAGTGCCAGGACAAGCACCCGATTCTTAAGCGACAACTCAATGATGCTGTCGAGCATTATGGATTACCGAACGGATGCGTATGTGGTTTGTAGTTCCGCGACACCTTGGATAACCACCCGCTCTCCACGAGAGAGTCCTTTCGCGACAGCAACGTATCGGTCGTCGGCGGGACCGAGTTCGACGAAACGTCGTTCAATCAGACCCTCGGCCTTCTGGACGAACACATACGTTCGAGTCCCGTCCCGCAGCACGGCAGATGTGGGAACTGCAAGCCGTGAGTCGTGCTGGCCGATGGTGACCGAAATTCGTGCCATTAGGTTTCGCTGAATTATCTGCTCGGGCATCTCGTCTAGTTCAAGCCACACGCCGAGCGTCCGATTTTCTCCCACCAAAGTTCGTGCCGAACGAGCAACGCGACCTTCGCCGACAAAGTTTGGATCCGCTGCGATCCGCACCCGAGCCGGAGCGCCCACACTCACCTGCCGTGCTTGTGATTCCGACACAAACCCATGTATCCACGGCCGCGAGAGATTTTGAATTTCCAGTATGGGTTCTTCTTCAGAAATCGTTTCTCCAAGCGTTTTATTAAGGTTCATGACCACGCCATCAATTGGAGTCCGAATGGGTAGCCCAAGCATTGGCTGACGACTTAGAATGATCGAGTCTACTTGCTCCTCCGAAATGCCCATCGCTATCAGCTTACTCTGGGCACTTTCGCTGCGATTGACGGCGAGATCACGCTTATTTTCGGTTTCCCAAAGTCGACGAGCGGCCACACCTTTTGAGTCTTGCATGGCTTCCAATCGGACGAGGGTAGTACTGAGCAACTCAGCTTCTAAATGGGCTTGCACCATCTCCAACTGCGTATCATGAAGCTGTAGACCCGTTATTTCGGCAACAACCTGGCCGGCCTTCACCTCGTCACCGCGATCGACGAGTACGCGGTGCAGTATGCCTGTCATCTGCGAAGAGACCTCCGCGATGTCACTCGGTCGTAGATCGACTCGGCCGTCAAACTCCACGATTTCCTGTACGACGCGCGGTTCGGCCGCCTCAGCCTTTAGTCCGACGTTCCGAATCCCTTCCGGACTTAAGCGTAAAACACCCAATACAAAAAATGAGGAAAGAATCTGGCCCCCACGGCTCACGACCCGGTCCCCCGGGTAAAGCTGTCCGCCGCGAATCTCGGTATGCATGGCATCCTGCGAACCCACCACCACGTTTTGACGTTGGTACTCATGTCCCTTTGCCGTGGAGGCGACTTCGACGAGAACGTAACGCTCAGCGCCAGTTCCAAGCACGGCCGAGGTAGGCACCGTGAGCACCGGTTCTGAGGATGACGTAGCGATCCTTGCTACGCCATACATACCAGGTAGATATTTTGTGTCGCTGGTAGGGTTATTGATTTCGGCCCATACCGTACCAAGCTTGGTATTTGGGTCCAGATAGACGCTGCTGTGTGTGACCGTTGTCCGCACAACATCCTTCGGGTACGCCGACAGTCCCAGTTCGAGACTTTGGCCCTGTTTGACTTTCCAAATATCCTGTTCCAAAACCCCTATTTGCACCCACAGCGTGGAAAGATCGGTGATTTTGAACAAATGTTCGGTCGGGCCAACTACCTTACCCACTGCTAAGTCCGTATGACTTACACTGCCGGCTGCTGGGCTTGTGATCGGCAACACCAGTTGGGATGTGTGATTTGCCTTCGCCTCAATTTGATCAAGAGTACTTCCTTGAAAGCCAAGTGCCCTTAGCTTCGTTCTGGCGATTTCAAGAGCGTTCAGATTCTGTAAATGCTTACTTTCCGCTTCCAAAAGATCGCGACCAGGGAGAGCCTGATTTTCCACAAGCGGTCGTATTCGGGAAAGTTGACGCTCCGAGAGCTCGATCTCCTTCAGTGCATTCTTGAGTTCAAGTCGAACGGCTTCCAATTCAGGGCTTGAGAGTTCGGCAAGGAGCTGTCCCTTCTGAATCGTTTCGCCCGTCGACGCGTGCAACTTTGTAATGCGTCCCGAGACTTGAGGACTCACGTAGTGCAAGCTTTGCCATGGAATGACAAGCGTCGCATACGCAAGTGCCGTCGTTGCAAGCGCGCGTTTTTCCGCAGCGATGGTTTGTACGCCTAGCGATTTCTGTGCATCGGGGCTAAGCGTGAGCAATCCTTTCTCGACGTCGATCTGCAGGCCCTTGCTCGGCAGCGGTGCATGACCCTCGTGCGCGAGCAAGGTCTTTTCGACAACATGCGGACAAAGTGATCCACATAGCGCCAGCATCAAGAATCGCAACGCCATTCTCTTAGCGATCTGTTGGGACATAACTCGTCTTTCCTGCCAGAACTAAGTGGGAACGCATTGAAAGGTACACTAACCCGCAGCGCAAACGAGGCAATTCTCGCGGACCTCGCTTGCGCTTTTTGATGTTTCGCATTCGGATGCCTGAAGTGTGCCACTGGCAGCCGCCGAAATAAGTTTGGACGTACGATAGCTCTCCTTTCGGCGGCAAGCCAGTGCTGAAGCTGGTCTCGATCTGTGTTCAGGTGGGACCCAAAAACGGCCTTACAAACTTTTTCTCCCTGTGCCGACTCAATTCGGATTCACGCACTGGCTTGCCGCCGAATGACCTTAACTGGCTATCGTAATCAACTCCGGCGGCTGCCTGAGTGGCACACTGAGACATTCGCTATGGCGCAACATGAAAACTTGCGCGTTGGCATGCCGCATAACTTTTTCGCGGACCTACTTAGTGAGAGTGGCCAGCGTCTCCAACCTGTACGACAGACGGAAGAATGAAAACTTCGTCATTCCGCTTGAATTGGCCCCACATCTTGTAAAGTCCAGAACCCGGGAAGTGCACTTCGAATTTCACTTGCGCCGCGCCAGGCTCTTCCGTTAACGGGTGCGAATGAGCGTACCGTGCGCCATCGGCGCTAATGACTACGAGGTGTCCCATGGCGCCGAGATAGGGCTGTAGGTCCGGCACGAGCTCACCCAGCTGGTCCTTGATATCGAAAGTGACTACAGACCCTTTGTCTCCTATTTGCACGGACACATTCGCCTGCATTCCGTCTGATTTCACGATGCCAGGGACGTTTGACTGGAGTTGCGGCGCCGGCGGAACATCCCCCTCCACATCGATGGTGGCTGTAGCCGTTGCAAGAGAGCCGCCCTTCGGCTTGTAGTCGAGAAAAAGCAGGTATTCGCCACCTGTGGGGAAGGAATGTTCAACCGTCATGTTTCCCTTGGCATCCACTTCCGGATGCAGATGCGCGAATTCGTCCAGGCCCCGCCTGACGATAATGAAATGGGCAAGCTTTTCATGTGTCACCTCGAAGTCCGTAATCATGTTGCCCGAGGCTTCGTGAACCATGAGGTGCACGGCCGTTGTGCTTTGCGCCTTTGGCTTACTCGGCTCGGTGCGCACCATCAGATGCACAGCGGCGTCTTGGTGCTGTGCATGACTTCCCTGGGCATGTCCTCCTTGGTTACTGTTGGAGTGTTCCTGTTTCTGATCCTGATGATCTTGATGTTCATCTTTGGCGACCGGCTTAGCACTCTCCCGAGCGCATGCCACTAGTAAAGCGGAACCGGCCAAGAGCAAACCAAAATCTGCAAATCGAATGGCGTGCATAAATCGCTCCTTGTCTAGTCTAGTGAGTCACTTCGAGGCGCTGACAAATGATCCTTTTTGTGTTTCCGCTCTGTTCCTCCCAAGCGGCGACGACGATTTCGTTGTTGGGTCCTCCCGAAGCGATTGTCGGGTCGCGCGCCGCTTTAGCTAATTCGATCGGCTCCTTTGTCCCAGGCTGGGCCAGCATGAGCGAGCTTCCGCGCTTACTCAGCCATACCGCAATGGGTCCTTTGGTCGTTGTGGTTATCCAAGGTTGTTCGCCGGGCCCGAGCTCAATCTCCTTGGTATCGCCGGAAACGAAGAAGTAAACCGTCTTTTCCCGCCGCCACACGGTTGCGGCCTTCCCGTCGGGCAAGACAGCGATGCTGCCGCCGTCCATCGGGCATTGATCGAGGTCCCATGAAACAGTTCCGAGCTTCTGAGCTTTGCCAAATGTCTTCCCGCCATCGCTCGAAATTGCGTGAAAAATGTCTCGCTTCCCATCCAGCGAGTTCCGCCACATCACATGAATCTTTCCGTCCAGCGAGTATGCGACACTGGGATGGCAACATTCGCAGACACTACCGCTTGGTGAGCGATACACCATAACGTTCTTAGACCAACTTTTTCCGCCATCCGATGAGGTTGAGGCGAACACTTCCGTCTTACCGTTCCGAAGGTCCAGCCAAGTACAGGACAGTTCACCTTTGGAACTGCCAGCCATCGCATGTAACCCCTCGCGAGCGGAACCGGTTACGTCATTGATCGTCAGTGGTTCTTCCCAGGTCTTTCCGTGATCCGTAGAACGGAATAAAAGAACATCGCCATCACGTCCCTTCCCTTGCTTACCGCCAATCACCGAGATGCATACCGCATCCCCACTGACTGCGATTCGCGGCCCCCTTCGCATGCCCAGCGAGAGCACCTGCATGGCACCCAAACGGACCGGCTTTGAAAAAGTCTTGCCCTCATCGTTGGAACTCGCGTAATGCACGTCGCTGTGCGCTCCGAAGGCGACGTGGACCACACCATGGGTGTCAATGGCTAACTGTGGCTGTTGCGGATCATGCGGGGGTGAATGTTCGGCCACAACGACCGGCACGGCCGCCGTAGCAGATGCCGCACTTATGACGACTGCGAGAAGTAAGAACAGGAACGAAGAACCCAAAGAAGTCAAAACCTGGCCAATCATTAGATCCTTGCTCATTATTGTCATCAAATACTCCTCGTCAGCGATGTTGTTAAATGTCGTTAGGGTCACGTTGTAGTAGGCACACTCCGTGTGC
>JANNPR010000096.1:0-6394 GCA_031400345.1 Planctomycetota bacterium
TCCATTCCTGGCGTGTCGCGCGTGTTTAACGCCTTCGGCGTAACCAGATTCCGCGTCGTGTAACCCAGGGTGCGCGGAGTACCGCGACCCTTGGGCTTTGGAATGAAACGCTTTCAGCGTAAAGAATAGGAAAGTGCGCAACATCAAAAAGTGCAGACCGGGTAATCAGGTCCTCCTCGTGTGCCACGCTTCGGTCAGCCTGACTTCCTGGCTTACCCTTGGCGTTGTTGTGGATCGTCTCCAACCAAAAATGCCGGTTAAAGTCCCAGTAGCCATCTGCCCGATGCAACCTCAGGTCACATTCGCTGGCCTTCGACTCGCAACCTGTTCAGGCAAACTGCGTAGTTCGCGCATTCGAGTTTTAGCTGAGCAAATGACCAGACCTATCAACTTTGACGTAAAGCCAAATTGCGAATGAAAGCTAGCGGAAGTAAATCGTTTCCACCCGTGGGATTCTTGACGGTCCTGGAGCGGCCGGAGGTTGGCTGTATAGGAGGATACCTGATTTTGAATTCGGCCGGTCGTCCGCTTGAGTTTCATTGCACCTCGCCAGTGCGACCCAATCGGGCCCAAGAGATTCTGTACGGACCGACCCTGCGCCCGTTCCTCTTCGGAGAGCAAATTGGTCACACGCTGGTCACCAAGTCCCCGCTGGAGCCCTTGTTTATCTGCACCGACGTCGGTGATGTGCTGTCGCTGCGGGACTTAGTCACTTTCCCGGTAGTTTTGATTGTCGAGGAAGATGGGGAGGCAGGTCCGAAAGTCAGCGAGTCTGCTCGCGATTGGAAGCGGATCGACGGCGCCCACGAACGCACGCGAGATTCGACCCATCGTCATCGTTTGGGGAAACGCGAAATTATTCTCGCTCGTGGTCACGAGGACGAGACCAAGCTTTTGGATCAGCACTGGGCGACCATGGCTGAAAACCTGGACTTACTAGAACCGTTTGCCCGCATCCGAGAAGCTATCGAAGAAACTCAGCGCGGAACGAAGTAAGCACGAAGCATGATGCACAAGCAGTCGAACGAATCTCCAGTGAATGTCGAGTCACACGATTTGACGCTGGCAATTTCGCTTTGCTTTACCGGATGGAAGACCGCGTTGCAGCGTCGGCAAACCATTAAGACCATCGAACGGGGCGTGTCATTCGTCCAGCCAACAGTGGCTTCAGAACGACTGAAGCGACAGCTCGTGAAGACAGCTAGTTTCACGTTCCCCGAATCATCTATCGCTTGGATGTCGCCCCCGGTCACTCAACCGCCGGAAAAACTTGCGGTAACGCCGCCGCCAGCGTCGTCTGGTCCGTCTCACGGGACACGCATCAGACCTCCCAGCGATATCATTCGGTTGGAGGACCGATTGTACTATGTATTGCAACCTCCACTCGAGAACCTATTGCACTCGGGAACAGTCCATTTGCCCTTCGAGCCTTTTCCGTACCAGTATCAGGGGATTGCCTTTCTGTATCCACGTTTTGCGGCCATCCTGGCTGATGAAATGGGGCTCGGAAAGACGATGCAGGCCATTACCGCTGTGCGATTGTTGCTTCGCTCAGGCGAGGCCAGCCGGATATTGCTGGTCTGTCCTAAGCCGCTCGTCTCCAATTGGCGGCGCGAGTTTGGACTTTGGGCGCCGGAAGTCCCACTGTGCATCATCGAAGGGGACCAGAAACGCCGACAGTGGCAATGGCAGCAGCTATCAGCGCCGGTGCGAATTGCGAATTACGAGTTGTTGATGCGCGATCGGGATATCGTGGCATCCGACCTCCATTTTGATCTGGTCGTGCTGGACGAGGCCCAGCGGATTAAAAACCGGTCCAGCACGACCAGCCAGATCACCCGTGCCATATCGCGCACGAGAAGTTGGGCTCTGACAGGTACGCCGGTGGAAAATAGCTCGGAAGATCTCGTCGGCATCTTCGAGTTCATTTCGCCGGGTTACCTGCAGACGGGTATGACGACCCGTCGTTTAGCGAAAGCCGCCAGTGACTATATTTTGCGACGAACCAAGGACATGGTCCTAACCGACCTGCCGCCCAAACTGTACCGCGATGCGGATCTCGAGCTTTCACCTGAACAATGGTCGACCTACCAAGCGGCCGAAAACGAGGGCATCCTACGGCTGAGCGAATTGGGTGAAGGTGTCACGATTCAACACGTCTTCGAGCTCGTCCTGCGACTCAAACAGATTTGCAATTTCGACCCCGTAACTGGAACCAGCAGCAAACTGGAACGCCTCGAAGCAGACCTGGAAGAAGTCGCAGCTAGCGGACGAAAGGCCATCGTTTTCAGCCAGTGGGTGAAGACGCTGGAAACCATTCGCGACCGAATTGCCCGGTTCTCCCCGCTCGAGTATCACGGCAAAATCCCGTCGAAACATCGCGACCGAGTGATCGATGAATTTAAAACCAACCGTTCTCACAGCGTTATGTTGATGAGCTACGGAGCGGGAAGTGTGGGCCTCAATCTACAATTCTGCCGCTATGTATTTCTGTTTGACCGATGGTGGAATCCGGCCGTTGAAGATCAAGCCATCAATCGCGCCCATCGAATCGGTGCCGCTGGATCCGTTACGGTTACGCGGATGATGACGCTGGGCACTATTGAAGAACGCATCAATCAAGTTCTTCAGGATAAACGAGAGCTGTTTGAAACCATCCTCTCGCAAACGGATACACCCCAGCATTACGGGCTGACCCACAACGAAATCTTCGGCTTGTTCAAGTTGCGTACGGCACAAAAGCCGAAACACGCCGCTTAAGTGTGGGCCGATGTAGTAGGCACACTCCGTGTGCCGTTACGGCACACGGAGTGTGCCTACTACGACGATTCACGCCGCGTCGCTTTGACCGTCTTTTGTCAATCGACTAGATTGAAACTAGCGTATGTTGATGCATAAAGCATACCTGGGCTTTAAACCGCGTAGGGAACGCCGGTCACACCGAGTCGCCCGCCGCCGAGTTCATTTTTCGGCCTTTTGGGATTGGCACGCGAATGTTGCGATATTTCTTGGGAAATCTGGCCTTAATCGTTTTTGCCTGCCCTGTTAGCGGTCAGGTGGGGTTGTTGGACGAGTCGCGGCCCGCTGAACCGACGATAGGCGCGATATTTTCCGCCGACGATATCGAATTCTTCGAGAAAGAAGTGCGCCCGATTTTGGCCAATCGGTGCTGGGAGTGCCACCATTCCAAAATGGCCCAACCCAAGGGAGGACTACGGCTGGACTCGCGCGCCGCGGCCATCAGGGGTGGCGACACCGGCAGTTCGGTGGCTCCGGGTAATGCAAAGGGAAGTCTGCTAATTGATGCGATCAATTATGGTGATCTCTATCAGATGCCTCCTAAAAACCGCCTCCCACCGGAAGAGATCGCTATCTTGACTAAATGGGTCACCAAGGGAGCACCATGGTCGAAAGAGGCCATCTCGAAAGCCCCCGGACAGTCCGATTTCAACTTGCAAAATCGCCGCGATTCTCATTGGGCATGGCGCCCCATCACCCATGCACCGCTGCCCACCGTCGCAGACATGGTTTGGCCACAACAGCCGTGCGATCACTTCGTTTTGGAACAATTGGAAGCCCGGGAGCTGCGACCTGCGGACGCGGCAAGTCGCTCCACACTTGTGCGACGAGCATCCTTCGATTTGTTGGGGCTGCCGCCATCGACGGAACAGGTTGAGGCATTCGTCAAGGACGATCGCCCCGACGCTTGGGATCGTTTGATGGATCCGTTGTTAGCCAGTCCCCGAATGGGAGAACGGTGGGCGAGGCATTGGCTGGATCTTATGCGTTATGCCGAGACTTGCGGCCATGAATTCGATTACGCCATTCGCAACGCCTTTTATTATCGCGATTACGTAATTCGGGCGTTCAATTCGGACCTGCCGTTTGATCAGTTTGCAACTGAGCACATTGCAGGTGACTTATTACCGCAACCTCGCCTACACCCCACACAAGGCTACAACGAGTCGATTCTAGGCACGACCTCGTGGTATCTCGGTGAGTCTATTCATGCGCCGGTCGATGTTCGAGGCGATTATGCAAATCGAATGGAGAATCAGATTGACGTTTTTTCCAAGACCTTTTTGGGAATGACGGTGGCGTGCGCCCGCTGTCACGACCACAAGTTTGATGCTATTTCACAAAAGGACTATTACGCCTTGGCCGGGTTCATCCGCAGTTCCCGACGTCAAGAGACGCTGCTCGATCCGCATGGAACCATCCATCAAATCGCCCATCAAATGCGAGACGTGAAGAAAAATGCTGATTCGCAATTCAGGTCGGCAATACCGCGCGACACAACAGTCGACCGATCGCAATTCGCCAGTTATTTGCGAGCAGCGATGGACCACCTTCAAAAGCCGAGGTCGTCCGAAGTCGACACCGTGAAACTCCTTGCGGCGAAGAGCGGCTTGGAAGTTCTTCGCCTAAAAAAATGGATTGAGGCTCTCGAATCCGAATCCGTCCGGCATCCTTCCCACCCGTTGTCGCTTTGGGTGACAGCCCTGCAAGCCGGCGGTGATACGGCAAACTGCCTCGAAAGAGAACGGGCCAAGTTGCAAGATCCCAGGCTCGTCGAGCGTGATCAAACGTATCCGCTATTTGCTACGTTGGACGGACCAAGTTGGAACGATTGGTTTGCATCCGGCGAGGCCTTCGGGGCCGGCCCAACTCAATTCGACCAATGGGATCCTCGATCGGAGGGCGTTCAGGCCTTGCGCCCAGGCGTGGGACACAGTGGAGCTCTAGCACCTCGCCTGCAAGGTGTTTTACGATCGCCGACCTTTACCATCGGACACCCGAACATCTATCTCAGAGTTGCCGGTCAAGGCGCCGAAGTGCGGCTGATCGTTGATGGCTACACGATGATCGAATTCCATCAATTGCTATTCGGGGGTCTGAAGTTCGAGGTAAAAACGAACGGTGCCTTCGGTTGGCATCGCTTGTCCGGTGATCTAAACAAGTACATCGGACACCGCGCCCACTTTGAGTTCATTGATCACGGCGATGGATATGTGGCAATTGACGAGATCCGGTTTTCAAATGAGAACTCTCCGCCGCCTCACACGAACCCCATTGCGGCGGAGATCTTGGCGGGCACCATTGCCTCTAGTTTGGAAGAGTTGGCTCAAGCATACGCCACTCGTTGGGCGCAACTGTTACGCAATTGGCATATGTCTACGGCCTCGGCAGCCGAAGTCGACTGGCTGAATTGGGCATTACGAGAAGGTCTCGTCGAATTACGAGATATCGAAAACGTCCCACTGACAGTCTGGTTAACGTCGCGAGCCAAACTACTTGACGATCTTTCCCAAAAAACTCCGGATCCGGTTCGCGTTCCCACCATCACCGACGGCTCTGGCGAAAACGAGCACATTCATATTCGCGGAAATCATCGCACGATGGGAGAGGAAGCACCGCGGCAAATGATTGAGGCTCTCGTGGGATTGCGACCGTCGATAGGGGAGGGGAGTGGGAGGCTAATGTTGGCACAGGACGTGGTGAACGAAAACAATCCGCTGACGTCGCGAGTCCTCGTGAATCGTATATGGCAACGTTTGCTTGGTCGGGGAATCGTGCCCACAGTTGACAATTTTGGACTGCTCGGCGAAGCTCCGTCGCATCCGCAGCTTCTCGACTGGTTGGCATCGAGTTTTCAGGCCGATGGTTGGTCTATCAAGCGCACCGCGCGAAGGCTGATGCTGAGTTCAACGTATCAGCTATCCAGCGCTTCCTCTTCGGCCGCCGAGGAAGCGGATCCCACCAACCGTTGGTTGCAACGCGCCGCCATTCGCCGTCTTGAAGGGGAGGTATTGCGAGATTCGATTTTGAGCGTGTCGGGACGCCTGGATACGACGATGTATGGTGCGAGTGTCCCCGTGGAGATTACTCCTTTCATGCAAGGCCGGGGAAGGCCCGCGTCTAGTGGCCCAGTCGATGGTGCGGGGCGGCGTAGTATCTATGTCGAAGTTCGCCGGAATTTTCTGGCTCCCATGATGATGGCCTTCGATACTCCAATCCCATTCACCACGGTCGGCAAGCGCAACGAATCGAATGTTCCCGCGCAAGCTTTGATCCTGTTAAATGATCCCTTCGTTATGGACCAAGCAAGCCTCTGGGCCGCTGCCGTGTTACGACGAGGTGGTTCGGAGGACGACGCCGTACAACAGTTGTACTTGGAAGCGTTTGCTCGATTGCCGAGTGCGCCGGAACTTGCTGAGTCGCTGGCGTTCCTCGAATCTCAAGGGCGTGAGTACGGGCTCGACAGAGAAAAAGCTCGGCGTGACCCACGAGTCTGGGCCGATTTGTGCCACATGCTCATCAATGTTAAGGACTTCATTTTCCTGAATTAGAAAAAACTAAGATCTCCGCGTTGTAGTAGGCACACTCCGTGTGC
>JANNPR010000163.1:0-4663 GCA_031400345.1 Planctomycetota bacterium
TGCAGGAATCGATACTCGAATCTGGTAAACGGGACGATCCTGCACGTTCAAATTGATTCGAGATTCCAGTCGCGTTTCCTGTTCCGCGATTCCGACCACGGTTTGCAACTGGGCGGATATTTTTGAGGTTGCCGGAGTTGCGGAAAGGAGTACTCGAAACGGCGTGGCATTGAATCGAAAGGATGCTAGGGGGTGCAAACCGAGTAGATTTTCTTCCACGCCCTCCGTCGCGATCTCTTCGCTCGCGGCATCGATTCTCGAGACACCAGACGATTCGATGACCCGAGCGTCGACGGCACTTCCTCGCCGAATCATCAATTGTCCTTGATGCAGCGCCGAATCTGGAACGACAATTACTGGCGCGGCGACTTGAGCCAGCTCGCCCGTGCCCACAGCGCCGCGACGAGAGAGCTGCAATGTCAGAGTTTCTTTGCCCTGCACTGCCTTTAACAACGTCACTTCCAGACGTTGGAATTCGGCTTCTGCTTTTAGATCCCAACCTCGAACGTTAGGGCCAAGCACTTTCTCCAACAGATAGCCGTTGGGCAAATGTAGCGTGAAGGCATCTCTCTGTGAGCGCCGCATTTCCAGGTCCAGTTTCCACATCAGGCGCAGGCCATCCTCGCGCAGTTCGAACACGGCCAGTGACTTGGTAGTGAGGCCTTGGTCGACCTGCGCTTCGGCCACCTTGGGACGCCAACGCACGGAAAAGTTTCCATCGGCGGGCAGCGCTGTTTCGATGCGTTCGTTGTCTTGTTTGGTTTCGTAGTTTGGCCGATCTGTATTAGCGCCGAGTCGAACTTCGGTCCCCATTTGGGGAACCGTCAAAGTCAGCGACGCCACAGGGCCGCCCGGAAGCCAGCCACTCGTTTGACGCCATCCCCCACTTCTCTGTAACCGCAACCGGACTGCGAGTTCCAGCTGTTTACGTCCTTTGCCTTCAACTAACAACACTATCAAGGGGCCAGCTGGCAGTGCTGGACGAGCTTGCTGCTCGGCGGCGGGGTTGGCATCGGGAGCCGCATTGGGTGGAGGAACTTGACCAGGTTCGGGTTCGACAACACGAATCCGCGCGGGCTTGTCATCTAACGTGGCTTGAGCCAATACGCCACCCTGAAGAGATAAAGGAATCTCGACCTGGCCGTCGGCAAATACATCGATTTGCAAACTTCCAGAAACCACCAAATACTCTTCACCGGACAAATTCACTTCGTACGCGGTTCCGGAAAAAGCGTAGGCGGCAGGTGGTTTTGTCGCCGATAGCCTCTTATCGGGATTGGCCCGATTCCACAGACTGACGTAGGTGGCATACGGGACCAAGACCCGTTCCGCTTCCTGTACTCCACGTGCGTTGCTGGGATCGTAGGGGACGATGATCGCATCTTCCGGTAACGTGACTTTCTTTGCAGTTAGCGGTAACGCGAGCACCGTGTCGAAACCGCCTAGATCGATCGGAACGCCCGGTGGATTCGGTTGCTGAGCATTTGCGTTTACCGACAACAGCATCAAGGCGACCATCGTCGCCGCTGCGGACGACGGTCGACGCCGTCGATACAACTGGACTACGAGGTCGCGCAGCCACTTCAGAATTCCAAGTGTCAGGTAGATCGGAGCCAATAGACAGGCAGCAAAAAATGACGGGTGAGTGACCAGGCTCAAGTCCGTTTCGGAAATCAGACCGGCAACTAGAGGTAGCAGCAAGGCGATTACGACAACAGACACGACGTACTTCACCTTGGACGCTCTTGTCCATCGCAGCCCGATAAGACCGAACAAGAATGCGGCCGCCGCCAAGCCCCAGCCGAGAAATGTCAAGCGCCGATTATCGACCAGCGTCGCTTGCAGATTGGGCTCGCGTCCCAGACTGCGAAACACAATGCGCTGCTCCGGAACATCCAGTTTGATATTTAGGCTGCGGACCCCCTGCAGCGCCCACGATGAACTCTTGCTGCGCTCTGAATCGACTTCACTTTTCGAGAAAGTGGAGTCTGTAATAGTCCTTGTGGTAATTTCGCCACGAACTGCGAGCGGCGCTTCGGCACTGCTCGGATCAGCAGGTTTGTTCGCGAGCGGTGGCTCGGCCGTTGGTGTGGCCGCACTTTCCGGTACCGCTCCGCCAGGCGTCAGTAGACGAGAACCAAACAGGTCCGCAGGGGCTGGTGCCGTGGTAGGGCTGCGTTCCCGCTTCATTCGAGATTCTCGGGAAAAACTTGCAAAGTCGTCATCACGCTCCGTGTTTGCTCCAAACTGCTGTTGTCGCGATGCGTCTTCTGTGACGGGCGAATCGAATAATTGGACGTCGTCATTCAAGAAGTAAGGTGACGGGAGCGTCTGCCCCGTCGCGATATTGAACTTTTTGGTCAATGAACGCTCCCCACCACGTCCCAAGATGGAAAGCAACTCGAAAGCCTTAGCCACCGGCGATGTTACCGTTGGGCGATGTTCAAGAAACACATTTCCGCCCGAACGCAGAAGCACGTGATTAGCCGGTAAGACTAAGGTCCACTGCAAATCGGCAGCGGGCACTTCTTGGGCTTCGGCCTGTGCCTCGGCCCTGATAAACAGTCGCGGAGCAGTCATGGATAATTCGCCAATCACAGCCAGCGTGGGATTGGGAACTTGATACACGAATTGCAGGTCCCGAATCGCGTCGCCAGTTGGCGGAAGGCTAATGATCAGGCTCTCGCCATCACGTTGTGGCAAGGCAGGCTTCTTATCGACGCTCACAGACCAAAGCTCGGCTTGATACGGCAATCGAACTTCCAGGAAAGTGGCCTTCGTGCGGAGCAGATATCGGGCCGCATTCTGGCTGATGCCGTGCTTAGCGACAGATGAAACGAGCTCGGCCCGTTCGACGATTGCCTCCGGAAGCCCATATCCCCGTCGACGATTCACATCCACCGAAACCAATGCCGCATCTCCGACAAACTCATAAGCACCCAGCAGCCGTCGTCCGACTTGGTACTCGGCGTCTACCAGTTCGCCAACATCAATCCAACGCCCTTTGCTTTTGACTGTGACGTCCAGATCGGCTCCGCCCTCAATGGCTACCACAGAGGTTTGAAACGCTACCTCATCTGCCTGCACGACCGGTAGCACCATGTCTTGCTGTTCTTCCTTTTGCAACGGCTGCTGAAAATCCACAGCCAGCCGCACGTCACCACTCCGTTCTTCCGAGAGTAATATTTTCCAGATGCGATCGCCGTCCACATCTTCGCTGGAGTATTCGCGTACGACGATTCCGCCGAGACCACGGATGGAAATAGACGTGGGCGTGGTCTTTGGCAATCTCAGAGATAATTTGCGAACCCGGGCTTGCTGCACATCGAACGACAACTCGTAATGGGCGGCCAGTCCATTTGTTTCGATGCGCAAGAAGTTGAACGCGGTTGCGGACAATAACGGCTTGGGACGTTCGACAAAAAAACTGCCGGAATATGCCTCGCCTTCGAAGCGATATGCCAGACTGGTGGCTACTTCACCCAAGCCATACTTGCCCTTTTCGTTGTTGTCTAACGGAGTTAGCCCGGATAAATCACCTGGACGAGCTACCAAATCATCCACGGTTTGAACAGCCAAGGCGCCCACCTCACGTTCCGACCCATCCACGACGAACGCTGGAAACGAAACGGACCGTTCGGACGTCCAATCCGAAAGCCAGTTTGCGGGAATGGATTCCGCCGTAGCAAGCACGGTCGCGGTTTGTCCAATAGGCAGTCCTTGTGGAAACGGAACCCTAATGCGAGACCCGATCCGTCCTTCACCCGCAGGTAATGTGTCGAACTTCAGCTTTTGGCCGTCCGCCATCGTGACATCGATGACCTTCCATTCCATTGGAACTCGGAAGGAAAATTCAAATAGTTTCTCACGTTCCGGGAGTAGCGCCCAACCGCCTCGGATAGCCAACTTTTGATTGCTGATCGTCAGCAAGAAATTGCTGGTGATATGAACCTTCGCCGGCACGCGCTCGAAGCTGGCGGTCCAACTGAAGTCCTTGTGCGGAGCATAAAACGCCGCGACAGCGTGAACGGACGGAGCCGCGGAATCGGCAGCCTGGTTGTAGCTAGTGGCTGCGTTTGCAAGCAACTGCGTATCCACGGGAATCAAGCCTTGGGTTGTCTGTTGTTTTAACGACAAGCGATCTTCCACCAACACACCCAACACCGCAGATTGTCCGGCCACTTCTAAAGGCTGCAACTGTGGAAACTGCCAATTTTCGCGAGGCGGTGCTGCTCGGCCCGCCGCGATGTTCAGCACCACTGTCTCGGTAGTTGGTTCGCGTAGGACGACCTCCAATGTACGTGGCTGATCTTCGGACACGGACCAACGAGCTAACCGCTCTGAGGTCACTTCGGTGATTTCGAAACCCGCCGGTAACAGAAATTGGAATCGATCCGTAGCTCCGTGCAAAATCCCCAAAGAAACCGTGGCATGCAACCGTTCATAGGCTTCCGTCAACTCATCCAGCATCACACTGCGAGCGACAACGACTCGTTGCTGCAGCAATTGCCGGTTATTCAATGACATGGTGAGGGAGCTTGGACCGCCACTCGACAACAATTCGAACTGCGTAACGCCAGCGGTTTCGTCAACCTGTCGACTAACCACGGCAGCACCACTTTTGACTTCCACGTTGCCGGGTACGCTGAGTCGCCAACGAGAC